>NZ_JAHSTS010000001.1:337500-507500 GCF_019145435.1 Pseudomonas ekonensis
TGGAAAGTGCGGCCATAGTGGGTGATAGCCCTGTACGCGAAAATCTCTTGGCCATGAAATCGAGTAGGACGGAGCACGAGAAACTTTGTCTGAACATGGGGGGACCATCCTCCAAGGCTAAATACTACTGACTGACCGATAGTGAACCAGTACCGTGAGGGAAAGGCGAAAAGAACCCCGGAGAGGGGAGTGAAATAGATCCTGAAACCGTATGCGTACAAGCAGTGGGAGCAGACTTCGTTCTGTGACTGCGTACCTTTTGTATAATGGGTCAGCGACTTATATTCAGTGGCGAGCTTAACCGAATAGGGGAGGCGTAGCGAAAGCGAGTCTTAATAGGGCGTTTAGTCGCTGGGTATAGACCCGAAACCGGGCGATCTATCCATGGGCAGGTTGAAGGTTAGGTAACACTGACTGGAGGACCGAACCGACTACCGTTGAAAAGTTAGCGGATGACCTGTGGATCGGAGTGAAAGGCTAATCAAGCTCGGAGATAGCTGGTTCTCCTCGAAAGCTATTTAGGTAGCGCCTCATGTATCACTCCAGGGGGTAGAGCACTGTTTCGGCTAGGGGGTCATCCCGACTTACCAAACCGATGCAAACTCCGAATACCTGGAAGTGCCGAGCATGGGAGACACACGGCGGGTGCTAACGTCCGTCGTGAAAAGGGAAACAACCCAGACCGTCAGCTAAGGTCCCAAAGTTATGGTTAAGTGGGAAACGATGTGGGAAGGCTTAGACAGCTAGGAGGTTGGCTTAGAAGCAGCCACCCTTTAAAGAAAGCGTAATAGCTCACTAGTCGAGTCGGCCTGCGCGGAAGATGTAACGGGGCTCAAACCATACACCGAAGCTACGGGTATCACGCAAGTGATGCGGTAGAGGAGCGTTCTGTAAGCCTGTGAAGGTGAGTTGAGAAGCTTGCTGGAGGTATCAGAAGTGCGAATGCTGACATGAGTAACGACAATGCGAGTGAAAAACTCGCACGCCGAAAGACCAAGGTTTCCTGCGCAACGTTAATCGACGCAGGGTTAGTCGGTCCCTAAGGCGAGGCTGAAAAGCGTAGTCGATGGAAAACAGGTTAATATTCCTGTACTTCCGGTTATTGCGATGGAGGGACGGAGAAGGCTAGGCCAGCTTGGCGTTGGTTGTCCAAGTTTAAGGTGGTAGGCTGGAATCTTAGGTAAATCCGGGGTTCCAAGGCCGAGAGCTGATGACGAGTTGCCGTTAGGCGACGAAGTGGTTGATGCCATGCTTCCAAGAAAAGCTTCTAAGCTTCAGATAACCGGGAACCGTACCCCAAACCGACACAGGTGGTTGGGTAGAGAATACCAAGGCGCTTGAGAGAACTCGGGTGAAGGAACTAGGCAAAATGGCACCGTAACTTCGGGAGAAGGTGCGCCGGTGAGGGTGAAGCACTTGCTGCGTAAGCCCACGCCGGTCGAAGATACCAGGCCGCTGCGACTGTTTATTAAAAACACAGCACTCTGCAAACACGAAAGTGGACGTATAGGGTGTGACGCCTGCCCGGTGCCGGAAGGTTAATTGATGGGGTTAGCTAACGCGAAGCTCTTGATCGAAGCCCCGGTAAACGGCGGCCGTAACTATAACGGTCCTAAGGTAGCGAAATTCCTTGTCGGGTAAGTTCCGACCTGCACGAATGGCGTAACGATGGCGGCGCTGTCTCCACCCGAGACTCAGTGAAATTGAAATCGCTGTGAAGATGCAGTGTATCCGCGGCTAGACGGAAAGACCCCGTGAACCTTTACTATAGCTTTGCACTGGACTTTGAATTTGCTTGTGTAGGATAGGTGGGAGGCTTTGAAGCGTGGACGCCAGTCTGCGTGGAGCCATCCTTGAAATACCACCCTGGCAACTTTGAGGTTCTAACTCAGGTCCGTCATCCGGATCGAGGACAGTGTATGGTGGGTAGTTTGACTGGGGCGGTCTCCTCCTAAAGAGTAACGGAGGAGTACGAAGGTGCGCTCAGACCGGTCGGAAATCGGTCGCAGAGTATAAAGGCAAAAGCGCGCTTGACTGCGAGACAGACACGTCGAGCAGGTACGAAAGTAGGTCTTAGTGATCCGGTGGTTCTGTATGGAAGGGCCATCGCTCAACGGATAAAAGGTACTCCGGGGATAACAGGCTGATACCGCCCAAGAGTTCATATCGACGGCGGTGTTTGGCACCTCGATGTCGGCTCATCACATCCTGGGGCTGAAGCCGGTCCCAAGGGTATGGCTGTTCGCCATTTAAAGTGGTACGCGAGCTGGGTTTAGAACGTCGTGAGACAGTTCGGTCCCTATCTGCCGTGGACGTTTGAGATTTGAGAGGGGCTGCTCCTAGTACGAGAGGACCGGAGTGGACGAACCTCTGGTGTTCCGGTTGTCACGCCAGTGGCATTGCCGGGTAGCTATGTTCGGAAAAGATAACCGCTGAAAGCATCTAAGCGGGAAACTTGCCTCAAGATGAGATCTCACTGGAACCTTGAGTTCCCTGAAGGGCCGTCGAAGACTACGACGTTGATAGGTCGGGTGTGTAAGCGCTGTGAGGCGTTGAGCTAACCGATACTAATTGCCCGTGAGGCTTGACCATATAACACCCAAGCAATTTGCGAACCCGGAAGGGGCCAGATTGCGGTGTGTGGAGACGAAAGAACCGAAAGTTCGCCAAACCCACAAAGCTGTCACATACCCATTCGTCGGCACGGGCTCTCAGGGCGCGGACCGGCACACAGAATTTCTTGACGACCATAGAGCGTTGGAACCACCTGATCCCATCCCGAACTCAGAAGTGAAACGATGCATCGCCGATGGTAGTGTGGGGTTTCCCCATGTGAGAGTAGGTCATCGTCAAGATTAAATTCCGGAACCCCAACTGCGAAAGCGGTTGGGGTTTTGTTTTGCCCGCAGGAAAGTTTTGTTAGCGTACGCAGAACAAATTTGCACAGTTATTTTCGAATAAGAACACTAAAATAGACCCCTCTTTTTCGGAGCCAGTGCCCTTATGTCTGATTCGGTTGACGCCCCCGGGCTGTCAGATTTACCGCTGGATGACTTGGTGGCCTGCCATGAGTGCGACTTGCTGATGCGCAAGCCGAAGCTTGCCCATGGCGAGAAAGCCCTTTGCCCCCGCTGCGGCTACGAGCTGTACGCCCATCGCCACAACGTGGTGCAGCGCAGCCTTGCTCTGGTCGTGGCGGCCTTGCTGCTTTATGTGCCGGCGAACTTTCTGCCCATCATGCAGCTCAATGTACTCGGGCAATCGTCGCAGGACACGGTCTGGAGCGGCGTCGTCGGTCTTTTCGACACCGACATGCGCGGTGTCTCGATTGTCGTGTTCCTGTGCAGCATGGCGATTCCGCTGCTCAAGCTGCTGTGCCAATTGATGGTGTTGCTGACGATCCGCTTCAATGTCGGACGCAGCTACGGCCTGCTGCTCTATCGGATCTACCACCACATGCGGGACTGGGGAATGCTTGAGGTTTACCTCATGGGCGTGCTGGTGGCGATCGTCAAGCTGGCGGACATGGCGGCGATCACCGTCGGCCTCGGCCTGATGTGCTTCATCGGTTTGCTGTTGGTTCAGGTCTGGCTGGAGGTGGTGATGTCACCGCATCAAATCTGGCAGGCGTTATCAGGAGAGGATGCCCATGCGGGCGATTGATGCAGGCATTCTGATCTGTGCCGAATGCCACGAACTGAACAGGCAGGAGGCCGGCACCGATGAGCAGACGTGCACGCGTTGCGGAGCGCTGGTTCACGCCCGGCGTCCGAACAGCCTGGCGCGCACCTGGGCGCTGCTGATCACGGCCGCGATCATCTACATTCCGGCCAACGTGCTGCCGATCATGACCGTCAGCGCGTTGGGCCAGGGCGAGCCCGCCACGATCATGTCCGGCGTGATCCAACTGGTGCAGCACGGGATGATCCCGATCGCGGCGGTGGTGTTCATCGCCAGCATCCTGGTGCCGACGTTCAAGCTGGTGGGCATCGCCCTGCTGCTGTTTTCCGTACAGCGGCACCAGCCGTTGTCCGCACGTCAGCGAATCTGGATGTACCGCTTCATCGAGTTCATCGGCCGCTGGTCGATGCTCGACATTTTTGTGATCGCCATTCTGGTGGCGGTCGTCAACTTCGGCCGGCTCGCCAGCGTCGAAGCCAATCTCGGCGCCGTCGCCTTCGCCAGTGTGGTGATCCTGACGATGCTCGCCGCTGTCACTTTCGATCCCCGACTGATTTGGGACAACACGGAGTCGGATGCCGACCATGACTGATTTGCCTGTAGCGAAAACCCGACCGGCCTCGAACTGGTCCGCCATTTGGGTGCTGCCCCTGATCGCCCTGATCATCGGCGGCTGGCTCGGCTGGCGTGCCTACAATGAGACCGGCATCGAGATCCAGGTGCGCTTCGAAAGCGGCGAGGGCATTCAGGCCAACAAGACCGAAGTGTTTTACAAAGGCATGACGGTCGGCAAGGTGAAGGCCCTCAAGCTCGACGACGAAGGCAACTCCAAAGGCGTGATCGCCACGATCGAGATGAACAAGGATGTCGGGCAGTACCTCAAGACCAGCACCCGTTTCTGGCTGGTCAAGCCGAGCGTGAGCCTGGCCGGTATCACCGGCCTGGAAACCCTGGTCTCCGGCAACTACGTGGCCATCAGCCCGGGCGAAGGGGAGCCGACCCGCAAGTTCACGGCCCTGGCCGAAGAGCCGCCGCTGTCCGATTCGCAACCGGGGCTGCACCTGACCATCAAGGCGGATCGCCTCGGCTCGCTGGACCGCGGCAGCCCGGTGTTCTACAAGCAGATCAAGGTCGGCCAGATCAAAAGCTACCTGCTGTCCGAAGACCAGAACACCGTCGAGCTCAAAGTGTTCATCGAACCGGCCTACGCTAAACTGGTGCGCAAGCACACGCGGTTCTGGAACGCCAGCGGCATCAGCATCGACGCCAACCTGTCCGGCGTGAAGGTGCGCAGCGAATCCCTGGCCAGCATCGTCGCCGGCGGCATCGCGTTCGCCACCCCGGAGAACCGCAAGGACAGCCCGCCCACCGACCCGAGCCTGCCGTTCCGCCTCTACGAGGATTTCGACGCCGCAGCCGCCGGGATCCGGGTGAAGGTCAAGCTCAGCGACTACGAAGGTTTGCAGGCCGGCCGCACGCCGGTGATGTACAAGGGCATCCAGGTCGGCAACCTCAAGGCGCTGAAGATCGATCCGGATCTGTCCACCGCCACCGCCGAACTGACCCTCGACCCGTTGGCCGAAGACTATCTGGTGGCCGGTACGCAGTTCTGGGTGGTCAAGCCGTCGATTTCCCTGGCCGGCATCACCGGCCTGGAAGCCTTGGTGAAAGGCAACTACATCGCAGTGCGTCCGGGCGAGAAGGGCGCGGCGCCGCAGCGCGAGTTCGAGGCCCGGCCGAAAGCGCCGCCGCTCGACCTGCGGGCTCCGGGTTTGCACTTGGTGCTGTTCACCGACAACCTGGGTTCGCTGGAGGTCGGCAGTCCGGTGCTCTACAAGCAGGTCAAGGTCGGTTCGGTGCAGAGCTATCAGTTCTCCAAGACCAAGAAGCAGTTGGTCATCGGCGTGCACATCGAGAAGGAATACGAAAACCTGGTCAATGCCTCCACCCGTTTCTGGAACGCCAGCGGCGTCACGCTGACGGGCGGGCTGACCAGCGGCATCCAGGTCAAGAGCGAATCCCTGCAGAGCCTCATGGCCGGCGGCATCGCGTTCGAGACGCCCCAGGCCAAGGCGCCGTTGCAGAAGCGCATTCCGCGTTTCCGCCTGTTCGCCAACCATGACGAGGCGAACCAGAAAGGCGAGGTGGTGACGATCAAGGTAGACCGCGCCGACGGGCTGCGCAGCGGCACGCCGATCCGCTTCAAGGGGCTGGATGTCGGCAAGGTCGAAAGCGTCGACCTGACGGACGACCTGCAGTCGGTGATCCTGACCGCCCGCATCACCGAAGTGCCGGAGCGCATCGCCCGGGTCGGCAGTCAGTTCTGGGTGGTCAAGCCGGAGCTGGGGCTGATCAAGACCTCCAACCTGGAGACCCTGGTCACCGGCCAATACCTGGAAGTGCAGCCGGCGGCGAAGAGCCTCGGGCCGCAGAAGAACTTCGTGGCGCTGGCCAGCCCGCCGGAAGCGGCAAAACAGGAGCCGGGGCTGAGCCTGGTGCTGAGCGCCGCCCGCCGTGGCTCGCTCAAGCCTGGCGTGCCGGTGACCTACCGAGAAATCACCGTGGGCAAAGTCACCGGCTATGAACTGGGGCAGACCGCAGACCGGGTTCTGGTGCACATCCTGATCGAGCCGAAGTACGTGCCGTTGGTGCGCAGCGGCACGCGGTTCTGGAACACCAGCGGCCTGGGCTTCGATTACGGTCTGTTCAAGGGCGTGACGGTGCGCACCGAGTCGCTGGAAACCCTGATCCAGGGCGGTATCGCCTTCGCCACGCCGGACGGCGAGCGGATGGGCAGCCCGGCCCGTGCGGAACAGACGTTCCCGCTGTTCGACAAGTTCGAGGACGAGTGGCTGACCTGGGCGCCGAAGATTCCGCTCGGCAAGTAACCTTTGCAGGGGGCGACTGCGAGGACGCCATCGTCGGATCGCCGCCCGGAGCAAGCCCGCTCCCACGGGATCTGTGTTGCGCACGCGTCCCTGCGGGAGCCAGAGCGAAATCCCCAGTCAAGAAAAAGGGCCGCGATCCATTGGATCGCGGCCCTTTGTTTTGCCTTCAGCCCACGCGGATCAGACCGCGTCCAGCTCCGGCTCGTCGGCTTGCGCGTTGACGGTGGCCTTCACCACGTCATGGCGGCGGATGTACTTCCAGTCCGCCTCGTCGATGTAGATGCCCGCCGGGCCGCTGCCGCCTTCCAGGTCGATGGCGACACTGGCGCAGACCTGCGGCTTCACGCTCGCCAGGATCGGTACGAAGCCCAGCTGCAGGCTGGTCTCCAGCAGCGCGGCCTGGTTCTTTTCGTCGATGTCCGCCGCCTCGTCGAGGTAGTAAGGCAGACGCACGCGGCCGGCCAGGTCGCGGTCCATCAAGTGCAGCAACAGGTACATGTTGGTCAGCGCCTTGATGGTCATGGTGGTGCCGTTGGACGCCGCGCCGTCGATGTCGGTGTGGATCACCGGCTGGCCGTTGACCTTGGTGATCTCGAACGCCAGTTCGAACAAGTCCTTGAGGCCGAGCTGGTTGTGGTTGGCCGCCACCAGCCGCGCCAGGTATTCCTTGGCCTCTTCGTTCTTGTTGTCCTGCTCGGCGCTCTGGCTCAGGTCGAACACCGACAGGGTCTCGCCTTCCTCGTACTGGCCGGCGCTGTGGATGATCTGGTCGATGTGCTTGAGCGCTTCCTTGTTCGGCGCCAGCACGATGCGAAAGCTTTGCAGGTTGGACACCTGACGCTTGTTGATCTCGCGGTTGAACAGCGCCAGCTGGTGTTCGAGGCTGTCGTAGTCGCTGCGGATGTTGCGCAGGGTACGGGCGATGTCGGTGACCGCTGCGCGCCGCGCCTTGCCCAGGGTGAGGGCTTCGTCGGTGCGGTGCGCGTAGGCGTTGATCAGCAGCTGCAGGCGGCGCTCCATGTCGTCTTCGCTGTCGAACTTGGCCACGCCCTTGAGGCGCACCTGGGCGTACAGCGCTTCGATCTGGCCGTCGCAGCGCAGCAGGCCCTGCCAGCTGTCCTGGTAGTCGTTGAGCAGCGGCAGCAGGTTGTCCATCGAATCGTCGACCGGATCCATGAACGGCGTGCCGAACGGCAGGTCCGCCGGCAGCAGTTGACGGCGGCGCAGGGCGTCGTCGAGGGTGCGCTGCTTGGCTTCCATGTCGGCGATCTGCCGGCCGACCAGCTGCAGCTTGGCCGACAGCTGCTGGACGCGTTCGGTGAACGCGTCGCTGGAACGCTTGAGTTCGTCCTGGGCGGCTTCCATCTGCGCCAGTTGCTCGAGCTTGTCGCCTTCCTCGGCGCTCAGGGTCTGGGTGCGGCGGAAGTCTTCCAGGGCCTTCTGCGCGTCGAGTACCTGCTGGTACAGCGCTTCGGTCTGGGTCTTGCTCGCGGCGCGGTCGGCGGCCACGGCCTGTTGGGTCTTGAGTTGCTTGAGCTCTTTTTCCAGACGCTCCTTCTGGTCGCGCAGCGCGGCGCGGTCGGCCAGGGCCTGGAGGGCCGGCGGCTCGATGTGCGAGAGGTCGATGGACAGGCCCGGCACTTCGAAGCGCTCGCCCTTGAAGCCGTCGAGGATCAGTTCCACGGACTTGACCCACTCGCCGTCATCGTCCAGCGCGATGCCGTGTTCGCCCAGCGGCAGGCTGAACAGCGCGCTGTTGAACAGGCGCATCAGGCGTTCGACGTCCTGCTGGGAGAACTCTTCGCGCAGACGGGCGTAGCTGTTGTTGTCGGCGTGGTCGAGCTGCTGCTTCACCGACTTCAGGCGTTTTTCCAGATCGCGCAGGCGCTCTTCCAGGTCCTCGGCGCTGAACTGACGGGACTGCGCCAGGGCGCCGGCCAGTTCGTCGTGGGCGTCCTTGGCGGCCAGCAGTTGTTGTTCCAGCACCTTGACGTCGTCGACCAGGGCAAAGCGGTGCTTGAGCACCGACAGCTCACCGAGCCAGCGCTGGATGCCGGTGATTTCCCGCTCCAGGCGCATCAGTTCCTGGGTGCCGCCGCGCTGGTCGTTCTGCAGGTCGTCCTGCTCGCGGCGATAGTGTTCGGCCTGGATCGTCAGCTCTTCCTTGCGCGCGTTGGCGTAGTCCGACCAGGTGCCGAGCAGCGAGTCGAGCAGCGGCGAGAGGCGATGCAGCTTGCCGCGCAGCACGTCGCGCTGCTTGACGCCGTTGGCCAGGGCCTCGACCAGCGGGCCGGCGGCCACCAGGGAGTTGTAGTCCTGTTCCATGCGGCGCACGTCGCGGAAGGCTTCTTCGCAGGCGGCGATGTAGTCGACGCTGCCGGAGCGCAGGCTGTGCTCGAACGCGTCGAGGAACAGTTGCTTGAGCTTGGCCGCGGTGATTTCGCGCATGTGCAGCAGGTTGATGAACAGGGCGCGGAAGGTCTTCAGGCTTTGCTCGTTGGTGGAGCGCAGCGGGATTAGGGTCAGGTCGAGCGGGATCGACGTGTGGCCGCCGACCAGCAGGCGACGCAGTTCGTCGGGCTTGAGCTCGTAGGCTTTCAGGCCTTCGCGCTCAAGGTTGCTGAACAGCTCCTTCTGGCGCAGGCAGGTGTCGTCCTTCTGGTAGTGGGCCAGGTCGAGCTTGCCGGCGTAGGCGAAGAACTGGTGGCCGAAGCCGCCGCCCGGGCCGCGGCCGGCGACGCCGATCACGTGGGGGCCGTGGGGCAGGTTGACTTCGACGAGGATGTAGCTGGTGTCCGAGGCGAAGTAGAAGCGCCGCGACTGCTCCAGGCTGTACTTGCCGAAGCTCATGTCCGACATGCGCGCCAGGATCGGGAACTGCAAGGCGTTGATCGAGGCGGACTTGCCGAGGTTGTTCGCGCCGTAGACCGACAGCGGCTCTTCCAGCGGGAACAGGCCCAGGCTGTAGCCGGCGGTGTTCAAAAGGGCAAAGCGGCGGATGCCGTAGCGTTCCTGGCTCATTCGCCATACTCCTGTTCTTCGGCAATGGCCCGGGCCAGTGCGTCTTCTTCGCTTTCGTCCTCGAATTCGGACAGGTCAAGCGGGTCGTCGGTGGCCAGAAACTTCGCTTCGGCCGCAGCGTCGATCAGCACCGGCGCCGGCAGCGGCAGGACGCTGTGGACGCTGGCCGCCAGGTCACGGTCCTGCTGCACCGACAGGCACACGTCGAGAAACCGGTGCATCGGCGGCAGGAAGCGGTACACGCCGTTCTCTTCGCTGGCGAAGCCGAGCTGGGTCATGCGGCGCATGATCTTCTCTTCGAGTTCGTCCTGGGTCTGCACTTCGGCCTGGATGAACAGGTCACGGTACTTTTCCAGCAGCGACGGCAGTTCCTCGCGGCCGAGGCTGCCGCCGTCGAGCACGGCGATCGGGTCGCGGCCCTGGTCGGCCAGGTGCTCGACGAGGATGAAGGTGAACAGCGCCAGGCGCTGGGCGGTCTTGTTCACCGCGGCGGCGGCCATGTCCGGCACGAAGTAGTAGAAGCCGCGGGTGTCGCAGACCAGCTCGAAGCCCAGGGCCTTGAACAGCGTGCGGTACTGGTCCTGGAAGTTCGACAGTTGCGCGTACAGCTCCGGATCGCGGCGGCTGACGTGGTAGCCCTTGAACAGTTCGCGGAAGATCGGCGCGAGTTGGGACAGTTCGGATAGATCAAGATGCATGAGAAGTACCTGCAGAGAGGGGGCTCGCAGCATCCTCGGCGGCTGGGTCGCGGGCCGAGAGCAGGGCGAAGGAGCGCAGGCTGACCCGGTGCTCGTGAGTGTGGTATTCGCGGCGTTCCAGACGCTCGCGCTTGAAGCGTTTCTCCCGCGACAGGCGCGAGAACCAGTAGAGCAGTTCGTCGGTGGCGCCGTCCGGCTCCTGCTCCAGCAGCCAGTTCATCAGGTCCGGCATCGGCAGGGCTTCTTCGCAGCGGTCGACCATTTCGCGCACGGTGCGCGGCGCCCGCGGGGCGTCGCCGCCCTTGGCGGTCTTGTGGGCCTTGGGGAAGCGCGCCGGTTTCGGCTCGAAGCGGGCGAGGGCGTACACGTAGGCCTCGACCTGGCTGGCGCTGCCCAGGAACGTGCTCTGCGGACGGGTGAACAGCGGCATCGCCGCCTGCGGCACGGCGTCGAGGCCCTTGCGCCGGATCGCCGCCAGGGCGAGGGCGGCGCCGCGGGTCACGGCGTTGTGCCGGCGGGCCTCTTCGCGCAGCGGCAGCAGCAGTTCGCGGGCGTGGCGCAGGGTGAGCTGGGCGCTGGTCTGCATCTCGAGGATGCGCGCGTGGGTGCGCAGCAGCATGTCGTCATCGACCAGATGGCCCAGGCGCTGCTGTTCGCTGAGCATCTTGAGCAGCACGGTCTCGACTTTGCGCACGCCCTGTTCGAAGGCGCCGTCGGCGTTGACCAGGTCGATCATCGGCTCGACGTACTCGTCCCAGGTCGCCAGCACTTCGGCGTAGCGCTGGCGCAGCGGGATCTGCCGGTCGCTGGTCTTGGCCCGTTCGGCCACGGCCACCAGGGCCTGCTCGTCGTTGTCGAGCTTCTTCAGGACGTCGCGCACGCGCATGTCGAGCAGACGCAGCTGGCGGGCGAGGTCATTGCCGTCGCGGATCTCGAAGGCGTCCTGGATGTAGCCGGCCAGGCGTTCGAGGTGGCGCAGGTAGGCTTCGATCTCCAGGCACAGGCCCAGGCGGTGTTCGCGGCGCAGGTAGGCGAGGAAGTCGTGGATCTGCGCGTTGAGCTCGAATCGGTTCGGGCTTTTGGCCACGGGCACCAGAATGTCGAGGCGGATCCACACGTCGAGCAGGTGGGTGATGTCCTGCGGCGTGCTTTCCAGTTGCTGGGCGGCCAGTTGCGTGCGCAGTTCGTTGAGGCTCAGGGTGCCTTGGTCGAAGTGCTCGCACAGTGGCTCCAGAAGTGCCCAGTGTTCAGCGAGGGCGCGCAAGACGCGCTTGGGTTCGATCATCGGAATGGCCGGCTGGTTGGCGGATAAAAGCCGCGATTGTACTGCATCGCGCGCGGTGCGATTCATTCTCGGGACGGGCTGTCGCATTCTTTGGTGAACGGACACCGGTCAAGGCTATCGATCAACAGCAAGCGATCTTGAGCGAACGGCGGTAGAATCAGCGCACTTTAAGTTATCCACAAGTGGCCGACCCTTGCTTATCGAGTCCCGCCGCCGCGCCTATCTGAACGCCATGCAGGTGGTCAACTGGCTGCCGCGCACCGAATTGCCCTTTGCCGCGCCGTCGCGGCCCGAGTTGCTGGAGACGCCAGAGCCCGAGGTCGAGGCCGTGGCGCCGGTGCTGCCGGCCGCTGCGGCACACGCTCCGGCGCAACCGGCCGCGCGCCCGGCCGAGCGGATGAAGATCGAAGTGCCGCGCCCGACGCCGGCCACCGGCCGGCCCGCCGCCAAACCGGCGGAGGACGCCGAGGAGGCGCCACCGGTCGTGCGCCCCGCACCGGTGCCGCCGCCGCGTTTCGCCCTGCAGCTGCTGCGGGCCGGGCGATGCTTGCTGCTGGTCGAGCTGCCCACCGGCGAGCCGTTCCAGTCCCGGGATCCGGCCTACCTGCTGCTCAAGGACATGCTGCGCGCCGCCGGCCTGCCGGACGCCCCGCAGATCGTCGGCGAGCCGGTGCGCTGGCCGCTGCTGGTGCGCAGTTCGATGGATCAGGGGCCGGAGGCGGCCCGGGATTTCGTCCAGGGGTTCCTGTCGGTGCGCATGGAGGAAGCGCCGTGTGCGTTTGTGTGGCTGATCGGTCTGCCGGCGGTGCGGTTTGCCGGCGAGGCGGACGCCGAGGCGTTCAACCGCGAACTGCAGATCGAAGGGCTCGGCCCGGCCTGGGCGTTGCCGGGCCTGGAACTGTTGATGGAAGAGCCGCAGCGCAAGGGCGCCGTGTGGCAAGCCATGCGCCGGCTGATGGCGCGCTGGAAAGAATCGAATGAGTGACGCTGTATCGTTCCGCCCGATGACCGAGGCGGACCTGGACGCTGTGCTGAAGATCGAATACGCGGCGTACAGCCACCCGTGGACCCGCGGGATCTTTCTCGACGGGCTGGGCAAGTACCAGATCTGGCTGATGTTCGAAGGCCAGCAGCAGGTCGGTCACGGGGTTGTCCAGATCATCCTGGACGAGGCGCACCTGCTGAACATCACGGTCAAGCCCGAAAACCAGGGCCGCGGCCTGGGGCTCAAACTGCTGGAGCACCTGATGTCCCGCGCCTACGCAGCCGAGGCGCGGGAATGTTTCCTGGAGGTGCGCGACAGCAACACCGCGGCGTTCCGCCTGTACGAGCGCTACGGCTTCAACGAGGTCGGCCGGCGCCGGGACTACTACCCGGCGGTGGGCGGACGCGAGGACGCCGTGGTGATGGTCTGCACGCTGGTTGACTGACCTCTGGGGCCACAGGTGGCCTGCATGGTCTCAGCGTTTGCGGTCCAGCGGGTCGCGCCTGGCCAGCTCCGCCTCGTCCGGCCCTTCGCCGGCGCCGATGTCCCGGCTGTCGACGATGCTCAAGTCCCAGTCCGCCGGATCGTCCCGGCCGGCCTCATGGGCATCCCTGGCGCCGTCTTCGCGGATCAGGGTCTGCGGGCTCAGGTCATCGTCGGTGGGCTGATGGTCGTCGACAGACGCGCCGGTCAGGCCCGCTTCACGGACCCGGCGGCGGGGCATCAGTTGTTCGCGCTCCCGGGCCGGCAGTTCGTCGCCGATCTTCGCGTCCGGCAGTTCGTCGTCGAAATCCAGCTCATGCACCGAGCCCATGCGGTCTTGGGTATCATCGATCGGCGCCGGCTGCGCCGCGTCGAAGGGGCGTCGTGAGTCGTTCATGGCAATTCCTCGTACTATGCTGTGGGCCTTATCTGGGTGGACTCACCGGGCACCCGAGAAATTCCGATGAAAACACTTGCCGCGCATCCGTGACCCCGACCGGCGGTCGTCTGTCACACCCACGCATCTTTCTTGAGGCCTTACAGCATGCATGACTTACAAGACCTGATTGATAACAACGAGCGTTGGGCTGACGCGATCACCAAGGAAGACCCGGATTTCTTCGCCAAGCTGGCCCGCCAGCAGACGCCGGAATATCTGTGGATCGGCTGCTCCGACGCACGGGTGCCGGCCAACGAGATCGTCGGCATGCTGCCGGGCGATCTGTTCGTGCACCGCAACGTCGCCAACGTGGTGCTGCACACCGACCTCAACTGCCTGTCGGTGATCCAGTACGCGGTGGACGTGCTCAAGGTCAAGCACATCCTGGTGACCGGCCACTACGGCTGCGGCGGTGTGCGGGCCTCGATGCAGGACCGCCAGTTCGGCCTGATCGACGGCTGGCTGCGTTCGATCCGCGACCTGTACTACGAGAAGCGCGAAGAGATCGCCAAGCTGGCGACCGAGGAAGAGCAGGTCGACCGCCTGTGCGAACTCAACGTGATCCAGCAGGTGGCCAACGTCGCCCACACCAGCATCGTGCAGAACGCCTGGCACCGCGGCCAGAGCCTGTCGGTGCACGGCTGCATCTACGGCATCAAGGACGGTCGCTGGAAGAGCCTGAACACCACCATCAGCGGTTTCGAGCAACTGCCGCCGCAGTACCGCCTGCGTCCGGTCGGGGCGCCGTGACCGCGTGATCAGCGCCGGCGCCTCCAGTCCTGCAGGAAGCGCTGGCCTTGCGGGTTCGGCGGTTCGTCGAACCCGGTGATCCAGCCGCGGCAGCGCGGGGCGCCGCAGGTGCAGGCGAACTGGTGCAGCACCTTGCTTTCGGTGACGGCCAGATCGACCGTCAACCGCTCGCCCGGCGCGATGTCCCTGAGCGCCCACAGCCACAGTTCGCTCATGTCCAGGAACACGTTCGGGTCGCAGGCGTGTCCGATCAGCCCGCAGAATCTGGGGTCATACAGGTGCACGCCCGGCAGCAACTGCCGGGTCTGCCGGCAGCGGTAGGGCAGCAGTTGCCCCGAGACCCGGCATATACGGCTGATGCGCAGGAATTCCCTGCGCGCCACGACGGCCGAAGGCAGGCCTTGGGGATCGTGGACGATCTCGAAGTCGTTCCGGGAGGGGAAACCCAGGCGGACCGGCAGCCCCGCGAACGGATAGATGCCTTCCGTGTTGCGCGGAGAGGGTCGTTTGACGACGCAACTGTTCATAACCGTCCCTGTCGATGGTCGTGGTGATTCCTCAAAACCGACGTCCTGTCGGTACTGTTCCGTTGATTGGATCCAATGTTCTCGCGGGCGGCCCGACAGGTCTACTGTCAGATCTGACAGGCGAAATGGACGCATCCTTGCGTCAGCCTTGGCTGACACAAGGGGCGTCGAGCGTGCCTTACAGGTGCGGGGCGGGTTGGGCGGTGGCCGGCAGCGGTTCCTTCAGGGCCTTGAGCTGCGTCTTGATCGGCGCGGTGGCGCACTTGGCCGCCGCCTGTTCCGGGGTGAGGTTGCGGATCGAGGTGTAGAACAGCTCGCAAGTCTTGACCTTCTGCGTGACTTGCCAGGTCTGGGTGCAGCTGTTGAGCAGGGTCTTCGGATCGCTGCCCGGCTTGCTGCCCATGCCCGCCTGCCAGCAGGCGGCGCTCAGGTCCTGGCCCATCACCTTGAGGCCGGCCGCGTCGGCCTTGGCCTGGGCGTCGTCGCCGGTGTAGGTTTGCGGATCCGCTGCGTACCAGATGTAGCTCGGGTGGTTGGAGCCCAGCACCGGCACTTTCACGCCGTCGCTCGGGCTGATGGTCGCCAGGCCCAGCACGCTCACGGTCTGGCCGTACTGCTGCTTGATCCAGTTACGCACCGGCGCGCCGAAGGCCACCATCGGCAACGCGGCACCGTTGGCGCTCACGCTGACCTGCTTGACCATGGTGGTCTGGTAGTCCTTGAAGTAGTCGTAGACGCCTTCCAGGTCCTTGCCGGCGCTGGCGGGCGCGGCGATCGGGGCGATGTCGACGATGGTCTGGTAGGCCGGGGTCTGGTCGGCGGGGATGCCGTTGTCGGTCAGCAGCGCCGCCCAGCGGTCGGTGGTGTTGGAGCGCAGGTAGTCCTGGGCCTGGGTCAGCGAATAGTCCGGCGGGAAGTGCAGCAGCTCGACGCTCTTGCGGTTCTCCAGGGCCATGCCCAGCGGCAGGAACAGGTACCAGCTGTAGGCCCACTTGCCGTCGGCGTTGAGCTTGCTGGCGCCGGTGTAGGCCAGGTCGCCGGCGTCCAGCAGGGCGGACAGCGGCTTGTCGTAGCCCTGCGGCACGCCGCTGATCTCGGCGTAGAGCTGATCGTTGTCGGTCTTCACCAGCACCTTGGCGTCGGCGTACCCGTCGCGCTGCACGCTTTGGGTCAGGTAGTGCGACACGGTCTGTTCCAGCGTCCAGTTGCGGAAACAGATCACGCTGCAGTTGTTGGGGTAGGCGAAGAGGCGGGTGACGCGTTCGGTGCTGCCCAGCTTCAGGTCGACATCGGCGTGGGCCGCCGCGCTGAGGGTCAGCGCGGCGAGAGTGAGTCCTGCGAGTTTGAACATGCTCAGATCCTTTTCAGCGTGGATCCCGGAGATGGGATGCGTGCCATATTGGATCAGCCGTACGGCGCAGAGAAGCGCCCGCACGGAGTTTTTTTGCAGGCCCCCAGGCGCTGTCCTCAGGCCGGAAAACGCAGGGCGGCGGTCAGGTCGCCCAACGGTTTCTGGCCCCGGGCGGCCATGGCTTCGTCGCGTTGCCTGAGCCCGTCGAGCTTCTCCAGCCGGAACACCCGGGTGATCAGGCGCAGGATCGAGGCGGTGTCGTACACCGTATGATCCACCGTGCCCTTGCGGGCGAACGGCGACACCACCAGCGCCGGCACCCGGGAACCGGGGCCCCAGCGGTCGCCCTTGGGCGGCGCGACGTGGTCCCACCAGCCGCCGTTCTCGTCGACCGTGACGATCACCACCATGTTTTTCCATTGCGGACTTTCCTGCAGCACCTTCAGGGCCCTGGCGATGTGGCGGTCGCCGGAGGCCACGTCGGCGTAGCCGGCATGCATGTTCAGGTTGCCCTGGGGCTTGTAGAAACTCACGGCCGGCAGCTTGCCGGCCTCGGCGTCGGCGAAGAATCGGTTGCTGCCCGACTCGTCGCCCAGGCCTGCGTCACGCAGGCGCCGGGCGCGCTCTTCGGGGTTCTCCGGGCCCTGCTGGCGGAAGTAGTTGAACGGCTGGTGGTGGTACTGGAAGTTCGGGATCTTGGGGATGCCGCCCGAGTCCTTGTACTGATCCAGCGTCGCTTGCCAGGCGCCGGCGTACCAGGCCCAGTCGATGTTGCGCTTGGAGAGCTTGTCGCCGATGTGTTCGTGGGTCTGGGGCACCAGGACGTTCGGCAGGTCCGGCCTGGAGTAGGCCGGCCGCTCCGGGTCGCGGATCCAGGTGGGCCAGTACGGCGGCGCCAGGGTGTTCACGGCATAGCCGTCCGGCGTCAGCGCGCTCGGGCCGAACTGCGGCGGGCCGGTCATGGCGCTGGCCGGGGACTGCTCCAGCGGCTTGAGGCGCGGGTCGGCGGGGTCCTCGCTCTGCAGGGACGCGATCTGACCTTTGGCCACCGATTCGGCGGCATGCGGGTAGAACGGCGCGGTGGCGCTGATCAGGTACTGGTGGTTGAGGAACGAGCCGCCGAAAGCGCCCTGGAAGAAGTTGTCGCACAGCACGAATTCCCGGGCGACGTCCCACAGGCGCAGGGAATAGCGGCTCTGTGCGTAGTGGCCCATGGTCAGGCCGCCCGAGTCGGCCCAGGCCACGAAGCCGTCGTTCTTGCCGCCGTTGATCTGCATCTGGTTCTGGTAGAACACGTGCCACAGGTCACGGGTCACCAGGCCCAGCGGCAAGTCTTCGGCGTTCGGCCCTTTGAGGGCGAACGGTGCGTTGGGCAGGTTTTCCTGGAACTGCACGGCGGTGGGGTACGTCACGCCGTCCAGGGTCTGCGGGCCGGTCTGCAGGACGCCGCCCCAGGCGGGCGGCAGGGCCGGCAGCAGGCTGCCGTCACGGTCGCGCTGCTGGTAGTCGGCGGGCTTGAGGGCCGACAGCGGTCGCTCGACGCCCGGGAAGTCGCCGAACAGGTTGTTGAAGCTGCGGTTCTCGGCGTAGATCACCACCACGGTCTTCACGTGCGCTTGCAGGGCCTTGTCCAGTTCGGCCGCCGACAGCGGACGTTCGTCCGGCTTGCCCGGTTCATCGCCGCGGTTGCCGCAGGCCGCCAGCGTCGCGCCGGCGCCGAGCACCGCCACACCGCCGAGGAAGCGGCGTCGGCTGGTGTCGGCAGGAAGGTCGTTGTCGGGGGAGGGCGGGACGCTGTCGTTTGTGTCGTCGTTCATCTAAAAGCCTGTGCCTGCTTAATTGTTTCAGTATGTTTCTAGCGGACGCTAGCAAGGGAATGTGACGGTTGGGTGACCGTCCGCGACGCCAGACCCATCGCTGCGGGAGCGCGGCGTGTCCGCGCGCCCGTCAGGTCCGTGCCCGCCGGTCGAACCGGTTACGGCATCACCGGCGGCAGGTAGGCCAGCGTCGTCCCCAGCGCCCACAGCAACACCAGCACCAGCGGCGTGTGCACCAGCAACTGCACGAACGAGAAGCCGATCAGATCCCGCGCCTTCAGCCCCAGCACGCCCAGCAGCGGCAGCATGTAGAACGGGTTGATCAGGTTCGGCAGGGCCTCGGCGGCGTTGTAGATCTGCACCGCCCAGCCCAGGTGGTACTTGAGGTCGTTGGCCACCTGCATCACGTACGGCGCCTCGATGATCCACTTGCCGCCGCCGGACGGGATGAAGAAGCCGAGGATCGCCGAATACACGCCCATCAGCAGCGCATAGGTGTCGTGGGAGGCGATGCTGACGAAGAACGTCGAGATGTGATGGGCCAGGGTTTGGGCGTCGGTGCCTTTGACCGTGGTCATCAGTGCGGCGATGGAGCCGTACAGCGGGAACTGGATCAGCACCCCGGTGGTGGTCGGCACGGCGCGGGCGACCGCGTCGAGGAAGCTGCGCGGACGCCAGTGCAGCAGCGCGCCGAGCATGATGAACAGGAAGTTGT
Organism: Pseudomonas ekonensis; assembly: GCF_019145435.1. Taxonomy (NCBI): domain Bacteria; kingdom Pseudomonadati; phylum Pseudomonadota; class Gammaproteobacteria; order Pseudomonadales; family Pseudomonadaceae; genus Pseudomonas; species Pseudomonas ekonensis. The sequence goes on from NZ_JAHSTS010000001.1 coordinate 356,141, forward strand.
AGGTGTTCAGCCCGGAGATCGCGGTGATCGCCGGCTTGGTCGAGAACTCGTGGAACAGCCAGCCGGCCGCCAGCAGCACCAGCACGATGATCAGCAGCGGGCTGTGCTCCAGCCACTCGCCGGGGCGGGTGCGCGGTTGCAGCGGCGGCAGGTTGAAGCTCGGGTCGATGCCGCAGGCCTGGGCGTCGCGGGCGGAGTTCGGGCCGGGGGCGGTGGCGTAGGCGATGATGATCGACACCACGATCAGCGCCAGCAGCATCACCCCGGACTGCCAGAGGAAAATGGTCTGGGTGAACGGGATCACCCCGGTGATCGACAGGATCGACGGCGGCAGGCTGCCGGGGTTGGCCTGCAATTGCGCGGCCGACGACGACAGGCCCAGCGCCCACACCGCGCCGAGGCCCAGGTAGGCCGCGGCGCCGGCGGCGCGGTAATCCATCTTCAGGTCGCTGCGCCGGGCCAGGGCGCGCACCAGCAAACCGCCGAACACCAGCGACAGGCCCCAGTTGAGCAACGAGGCGACCATCGAGATCAGCGCGACCCAGGCCACGGCCGAGCGGCCGTTCCTGGGCAGTCGCGCCAGGCGGTCGATCAGTTTCACGGCGGGCGGCGAGCTGGCGACCACATAACCGCCGATCACCACGAAAGCCATCTGCATGGTGAACGGGATCAGGCTCCAGAACCCGTCGCCGAACGCCATGGCGGCGTCGGTGGGCTTGGCGCCCATGGCCAGGGTGGCCAGGGTCACGATGATCACGGCGAGCGCGGCGAACACCCAGGAGTCGGGAAACCAGCGTTCGGCAAAGCTTGCGCAGCGCAGGGCAAAGCGGGCGGAGCGGCTATCTTCGATGTCAACGGCCACGGGAATACCTCGGATTCTTATGTTTATTGTGATCCGTCAGAAGCGCCGCGCCCCCGGTAGGAGCGGGCTTGCCCGAGAAGGCGTGGCATCGATGCCGGATGCCACGGCCTCTTCGCGGGCAAGCCCGCTGCCACGGCGTGTCTGGCGTGGTGTCTGCGGACAGGCCCCAACAGTAAATCAGGCGCCGGCCTTTCCGTGAGCAGGTTTTGCAAAACCGGGACTATGGTCTAACGGGTTGTCCCCCGGCCCGTTTGCGTAGACCATGGGCGCCCCGGTTTTTGCCGCTGCCCGAGCCCCTGTCATGACTGCCGACCCGCTTGCCCGACCGGCCCCTTTCAGCCGTTCCGACTACAAGACCCTCGGTCTTGCGGCGCTGGGCGGGGCGCTGGAGATCTACGACTTCATCATTTTCGTGTTCTTCGCCCTGACCCTCAGCCAGCTGTTCTTCCCGCCGGAAATGCCCGAATGGCTGCGCCTGCTGCAAAGCTTCGGGATCTTCGTCACCGGGTATCTGGCGCGGCCGCTGGGCGGGATCCTGATGGCGCATTTCGCCGACCGCCTGGGGCGCAAGAAGGTCTTCAGCCTGAGCATCCTGATGATGGCGCTGCCGTGCCTGCTGATCGGGCTGATGCCGACGTACGCGCAGATCGGCTACTTCGCGCCGCTGCTCCTGCTGGCGCTGCGCATCCTGCAAGGGGCGGCGGTGGGCGGTGAAGTGCCGAGCGCCTGGGTGTTCGTCGCCGAGCACGCGCCGCCGGGCCACCGTGGCTATGCCTTGGGCTTCCTGCAGGCCGGCCTGACCTTCGGTTACCTGATCGGCGCGCTGACCGCCACCTTCCTGGCGCAGGCGTTCACCCCGGCGGAGGTGCTCGACTTCGCCTGGCGCTATCCCTTCCTGCTCGGCGGCGTGTTCGGCGTGATCGGTGTCTGGCTGCGCCGCTGGCTCAGCGAGACGCCGGTGTTCATGGCGATGGAAGCGCAGCGCCAGAAGCGGGTCGAACTGCCGCTGCGCACGGTGCTGCGCGAGCACCGTCTGGCCATGCTGCCGGCCATGCTGCTGACCTGCGTGCTGACGTCGGCGGTGGTGGTGTTCGTGGTCATCACCCCGACCATGATGCAAAAGACCTTCGGCATGACCGCCAGCCGCACCTTCGCCTTGAGCGCGCTGGGCATCGTGTTCCTGAACATCGGCTGCGTGATCGCCGGCAAGCTGGTGGACCGCATCGGCGCCTGGCGCACGGTCATGCTCTACAGCCTGCTGCTGCCGCTGGGCATCGGCGTGCTGTACGCCTGCCTGATCGGCGGGGGCGGCTGGGTCGGCCTCGCCTACGCGGTGGCCGGGCTGGCCTGCGGCGTGGTGGGGGCGGTGCCGTCGGTGATGGTCGGTCTGTTTCCGGCGCGGATCCGGGTGTCGGGGATCTCCTTCACCTACAACATCGCCTACGCGGCTTGGGCCAGCGTCACGCCGCTGTTGCTGGTCGGGTTGATGCCGTGGAGTCCGTGGGTCTGTGTGATCTTCTGCGCCGTGATGGGCCTGGCGGGCCTCGCCGGCGCGGCGTATTTCGGCTCGCGGATGCCGCATCCGGGACAGTGCCGGGTGGCGGGAACCGCCTGAGTGGCGGGGGCCGAACTATTTTTGTAGGACAGCCCTCAAGCGCTCTTCAGAAAAGATTCCCGAGGCCGATGGTTAGGTGGCATACCCGCTTTCTACCCATCGGTGCTTTCCCATGTTCAATACACGCCTGAAGCAAGAGCTCGCGGCTCTTCGCGAAGAACTCTCCAGCCTTCTGCAAGTGAAGGAGAGTCTGGAAAGCGAGATGCTGGTGCTGACCCTTGAGCCCGACGGACGCATCCAGTCCGCCAACCAGAATTTCCTCAACGAGATGGGCTACAGGAGCCACGACCTGATCGGTCGTCCCCTGGAAGACATCGTGCCGGCCCATGTGAAGTCCGATGAGTTCCACCACCGCTTCCGCACCGCGCTGACCCGTGGCGAACACTTCGCCGGGGCCGTGCGCCTGCTGCGCGGCAACGGCGAGGAGGCCTGGCTGCGCTCCATTTCGCAGCCGATCCGTTCCTCGGACGGGCGGATCAAGTATTTCGCGATCTACTCCAGCGACCTGACCCGCACCATCGAGGCCTCGCGCGAGCACGAGAACCTGATCGGGGCGCTGGTGCGCTCGACCGCCGTGATCGAGTTCGACCTCAACGGCAACGTGCTGAACGCCAACGACCGCTTCCTCAACGGCATGGGCTACAGCCTGGCGCAGATCCAGGGCAAGCATCACCGCATGTTCTGCGACCCGGTGGAAGCCGGCAGCGCCGACTACCAGAACTTCTGGCGTCGCCTGAACAACGGCGAGTTCGTGGCCGGCCGTTTCAAGCGTGTGGACAGCCATGGCCGCACCGTGTGGCTGGAGGCCTCCTACAACCCGGTGGTCGACGCCAACGACAAACTCTACAAAGTGGTGAAGTTCGCCACGGTGATCACCGAACAGGTCAACCAGGAACAGGCGGTCGCCGAAGCCGCCAACATCGCTTACAGCACCTCGCTGCAGACCGACAGCACCGCCCAGCGCGGCACCGCGGTGGTGACCGAGGCGGTCAACGTGATGCGCGACCTGTCGCGGCACATGCAGACCGCCGGCGAAGGCATCGAGGCGCTGAACGAGCAGTCGCTGGTGATCGGCACCATCGTCAAGACCATCAGCGGCATCGCCGAACAGACCAACCTGCTGGCGCTCAACGCCGCCATCGAAGCGGCCCGCGCCGGCGAGCAGGGCCGGGGCTTCGCGGTGGTGGCCGACGAAGTGCGGCAACTGGCCTCGCGCACCAGCCAGGCCACCGAAGAGATCGTCGGCGTAGTGCGGCAGAACCAGGACATGGCGCGCAACGCCGTGGCCCTAATGACCGACGGCAAGCTCCAGGCCGAACAGGGGCTGGCGCTGGCGGCAGAGGCGGGCACCGTGATCGTCGAGATCCAGGACGGCGCGCAAAAGGTGGTGAACGCGGTCGGCCAGTTCGCCAACCAGCTGTCCAACTGATCCAGGGCTTCACCCTGTGGGAGCGAGCCTGCTCCCACAGCCTTTTGGGCTGCGGCTACAATCGGTTCCTTTTCCCGGAGCAGATGCCCATGAGCGTTTCCCACCGCCGCCCGGTTCCCCTGAACAAAGCCTACCGCCTGCTCAACCACGGCCCGACCGTGCTGGTCAGCGCCGCCCACGACGGCCAGCGCAACATCATGGCCGCCGCCTGGGCGATGCCGCTGGACTTCGAACCGCCGAAGGTGGCGGTGGTGCTCGACAAGTCCACCTGGACGCGGCAACTGCTGGAAGCCAGCGGCACCTTCGTGCTCAACGTCCCTTGTGCGCTTCAGGCCGACATCGTGCAGACCGTCGGTTCGACGTCCGGGCTCCAGATCAGCCAGGCCCAAGGCCGGGACAAGTTCCAGGCCTATGGCCTGCAGACGTTCGAAGGCGAACAGGTGCAGGCGCCGATGCTCGAAGGCTGCGTGGCCTGGCTGGAATGCCGGCTGCTGCCGGAGCCGCACAACCACGACCGGTACGACCTGTTTCTCGCCGAGGTGATTGCCGCCCAGGCGGACGAGCGCGTGTTCAGCGACGGCCGTTGGCACTTCGACGGACAGGACGGTTTGCGCACGTTGCACCATGTGGCCGGCGGGCACTTCCTGAAGATCGGCGACCCGGTGGACGGCAAAGCGCTCAAGGCCTAAAGGCGGATATGGTTCTTCACGTGGGCGCGGCTCGGCTGCGGCAGCAGAAAGTCGTGCAGCAATGACACCCAGGCCGACAGCACCAGGGTCATGATGCCCAGCACGGCATTGGCCAGCCATTGCTTGAGGGCGACGGGCTCCACCTCGATGAACGGCGCGATGATCAGGAAGCCGACGATGGCCCCCAGCCCGGTGCGCAGCAGCGTGAGGAAACTGGTGCCGACCTCGGCGGTCACCTGGTAGACCGACTCGAAGCGCTCCCGCATGCGGTCGGTCTTGAGCCGGTACAGTTTCTTGTGCAGGCACACCAGGCTGTAGATCAGCAGCAGGCACACGGCATGGTCGATCACCGGCGTGCTGGTCAGCAGGGCCCGGAGCATGGCATGCAGCTCCGAGGGACGGGTCGAGTGCATCAGCAGCGGCACCGTCCCCAACAGGAAACCGACGATCAGCTCGGTTCTGAAACGCCGCAAAAACCTTCCGAAATCCGCGTATGAATTGCTCTGCCAGCGGTTGCTCATGGAATGCCGTGCCTTGTGCAGTTGAAGATGTAACACCTTAAATCAACGGCTTCAGGGCGGATGTCTGACGCTTCTTCGGATGTTGCAGGGCATTTCTCCACGTGGTGTGAGCAGGCCACCGGAAACGGCCCTTGCCCGGTTCTTTTCCCGGGAGCGTTGCCGTCAAGTCCGGGGCCATGTTGCGCTTGAAGGCGGTGGGGCCGCTTCGCGACCCGGCGGGAGCAAGCTCCCTCGCCACAGGGGAACGTCAGTCCTTCAGCGGAATGTACAGCTCGACCACGCTGCGCGGATCCATCGGGCCGAAGAAGCGCTCACCGCAGTATTCGAACTCGATGCCTTCGGCCGGGGCCATGCCGGCGGCGGGCAGCCATTCGCTGTAGGCCGCGCGGAAGGTCTCCGGCAGCGTGGTCACCGGACCGTGGTGCTCGACGCGGGCATACGGGCGGGCGGGAATGTGCAGCTCCACCATCCCCTCGGGCAGGCGGGCCTCGCTGCCCACCGGCAGCCCGGCGACGTAACGCCACAGACCGTCCGCCAACGGCTCGCACACGCCGAAGGTGCCGACCGGTTCGTGCAGGCGGTCGATCTCGGGCTCCCTCGGTTCAAAGCGGTCCCACATTTGCGCGATCGAACCGTCCTCTCCCTGCTGCCAGCTCATGCCCATGATCCGCAGGGCCGGGTAGGCGACCCGTTCGGGCGTCTGCAGGGCCGGCAGTCCGCGATCCGGCTGTGCGAGGTAGCGGGTCAGTTGGCCCAGCACGTTTTCGCTGCGCTGCAGTTCCGTCCGCAATTGCCGGGCGTGGGTTTGGAGGGTGTCGCGCAGGGCGGCGACGTTGTCGAGCCCGCCGTCTGCGGCCAGCGCGCGGATGTCCTCCAGCGCCAGGCCCAGCCCCTTGAGCCAGAGGATCCGGCCGAGGATGACGATCTGCTCCGGGCGGTAGTAGCGGTAGCCGTTGTCGCGCCCGGTGAGCGCCGGGCTGAACAGCCCGATGCTGTCGTAGTGGCGCAAGGTCTTGGTGGTGAGCCCGTGGCAGCGGGCCATTTGTCCGATGGTCAGCATGAATCTCTCCTGTTTGGCTGCTCGGGACTCAGGCTAAAGCCTGCCCCAAGGGCAAGCTCAATCCCCCAGCGCTTCGCCCTCGCGGCGCGGATCCGCCCCGCCCTCCAAAGAGACCTTTCCTTGCCCATCCTTGACCCGCACGATGGCCTGGGTGCCGCTGGTCATGTCGATCTCGTTCACCGCATGCCCCCGGGCCTTGAGCGCCTGGATCAGGGCCGGGCCGAACTGGCCTTGCTCCAGTTCGGTGGGGCCGTTGCGGCTGCCGAAGTTGGGCAGGCTGATGGCGTCTTGCGCGTCGAGGTTCCAGTCGAGCAGGCCGACGGTGGTCTTGGCCACGTACTCGATGATCTGCGAGCCGCCCGGGGAGCCGACCGCGGCGACGAACCCGCCGCTGGCGCGGTCGAAGATCAGGGTCGGCGCCATCGACGAGCGCGGGCGCTTGCCGGGCTCGACGCGGTTGGCGACCTTCTGCCCGTTCTCCTCGGGGATGAACGAGAAGTCGGTCATCTGGTTGTTCAGCAAGAAGCCCTGGACCATCAGGTGCGAGCCGAAGGCGGCTTCGATGGTGGTGGTCATGGAGATCGCACCGCCGAAGTCATCCACCGCCACCACTTGCGAGGTGGAGATGCGCAGCGGCGAACGGTCCGGCGCATAGGCCACCTGCACCCCCGGCGGCGTGCCCGGCCGGGCGCTGCCCATGCTGCGTTCGCCGATCAGGCCGGCACGTGTGGCCAGGTAGCCCGGATCCACCAGGCCCTTGACCGGCACCGGCACAAAGTCAGTGTCGGCCACGTACTGCGCACGGTCGGCGTAGGCCAGGCGTTCGGCCTCGGCGATCAGGTGCACGGCTTCGGGGGCGGGCTCCATGCCGGCGGGCAGGTCGGTTTTGCGGGGCTTGAGCGGCGTCAGCGCCAGGCGCGGGTCGCGGCTCTCGAGGGCTTGCAAGGTGCCGAGGATCTGCGCCACGGCAATCCCGCCCGAGGACGGCGGCGGCATGCCGCAGACCTGCCAGCGCTTGTAGTCGGTGCACAGCGGCGCGCGCTCCTTGGCCTGATAGCGGGCGAGGTCGTTCAACGACAGACTGCCGGGGTTGGCATGGCCCTGCACCTTGGCGACGATTTCTTCGGCGATCGGTCCTTTGTACAGTGCGTCGGCGCCTTCGCGGGCGATGCGTTTGAGCACGGCGGCCAGTTCGGGATTGCGCAGGCGCGTGCCGACGGCCTTGACGCTGCCGTCGGCGTCGAGGAAGTACTGGGCCATGTCCGGCGACTGACCGATCACAGGGTCCGACGCCAGCAGCGAATGCAGGCGGGGGGACAGGGTGAAGCCATCCTCGGCCAGCTTGATCGCCGGCTCGAACAGCGTCGCCCAGGGCAGGCGACCGTGCTGCCGGTGCGCCAGCTCCAGCGCCCGCATCACCCCGGGCGTGCCGACCGAGCGCCCGCCGATCTGCGCCTGGGGGAACGGCATCGGTTTGCCGTCCGCTTGCAGGAACAGCTTCTCGGTGGCCCCGGCCGGCGCGGTTTCGCGCCCGTCGTAGGTGCGCACCTGCTTGCCGTCCCACAGCACGATCATCGCACCGCCGCCGATCCCGGAGGATTGCGGCTCAACCAGCGTCAGCACGGCCTGCATCGCAATCGCCGCGTCAATCGCCGAACCGCCCTGACGCAGCATCTCCCGACCGGCCTCGGCGGCCAGCGGGTTGGCGGCGGCCGCCATGTGCCGGCTGGCGTGGCTGGCCTGCAGGCCGGTGCGGTAGCCGGAGGCGGCTTCCGGTGCCTGGGGCAAGGTCGAGGCGGGCGGGGCGTTGCAGGCGGCGAGGGTGAGGGCGCTGACGATCAGGCTCAGGGCAGGCAGGCGAAAACGGCTCAGGGGCAGGGCTGGAAACACGCGGGCTTCTCCGTCCGTGGGGTGAAAAGACTGACGGACTGTATCGGCCGACCGTGCGGGACGCAAACCGCCGGGTACTTTCTCCTTCAAGCCCCGGCGGATTTTCTGTAGGGTCGAAGCACACGTGACGCCAGAAAACCTACAAGAGGCCACCATGGGCAATGCATTTCCTGCACACCTCGGCTATCGCCTTCAGCGCGAACGCTTTCTCGCCGCCGCGAACATCGCCGGCGCGACCCTCTTCTCTTACGCGCATCCGCTCAACGGGCCGTTCGGCGAGCCGTTGAGCACCGATGTCGCGGTGCTCGGCGATCCCCAGTCCAAGCGGCGTCTGGTGGCCATCAGCGGCACGCACGGGGTGGAGGGCTACTACGGCTCCGACTGCCAGATCGACTGGCTGAAGCAGTTCACGCCTGACCAGTTGCCCAGGGATGTTGCGGTGGTGATGGTGCACCTGATCAACCCGTGGGGCACGGCGTGGCTACGCAGGGTCAACGAGGACAACATCGACCTCAACCGCAACCACCTGGACTTTTCCCGGCTGTTGCCGGACAACCGGGCCTATGCCGCGCTGCACGGGATCTATGCCTGCACGCAGCTCGACGGCCCTGAGCGGCAGCGGGCCGATGCCCTGCTTGACGCGCAGATCGCCGAACACGGCTGGCCGGCGGTGATGTCGATCGTCGAGGGCGGCCAGCACAGCCATCCCGATGGATTGTTCTATGGCGGGCGGGAACCGGCCTGGTCGAACCGCACGTTGCACCGCATCGTCCAGCAGCACCTGGCGGGTGCCGAAACGGTGATGTGTTTCGACCTGCACACCGGCGCAGGCGAGTACGGCCACCCGATGCTGCTGACCATCACCCAAGGCCCTTACCCTGCACTGGCCCAGGCTCAATCGGTTTACGGCCCGTGGCTGTACACCCTGCACACCGGCGCCGATACCCTGAGCGAAACCGGCGTCGCGGCGACGGCCACCGGCTACACCTCCCAGGCGCTGCTCGATGCGCTGCCGGGCGTGCGGATGATGCCGTTCGTGATCGAGTGCGGTACCTATCCGGGGGCGCAGGTGCACCGGCATCTGCGTGATGACCACTGGCTGCATCTGCACGGCGATCCGCTCAGTGCGCAAGGGCGGGAGATCAAGCTCAATCTGCTGGAGCAGTTCTACCCGGCGAATCCGGACTGGCGGGCGATGGTGGGGCTGCGCACCCGGCAGATCTGGGCGAAGGGGTTGGCGGCGCTGGGCGAGTGAGGCCCGGCACTTTTCTCGGGGCATGAAAAACGGCCTGCCTTTCGGTAAGCCGTTCGGAAAGGGAGAACGGTGCATGATGTAGGTGAGTCGGGTCGGCCAGGTGTTTATTGCTTGAAGCCCGGCAAACTATTCGCCTGACGCCAGTGCTTTACTGTCTGCGCAATACCCTCGGCAGAACTGTCCTCTCCAGGTTCCGGGTAAAAAATGAGGTCGGTGCCTTCCGGGTGTTCGGTAAGCGTTCTGAATTGCGCCAGCAACTCGCCCAGTTGCGCATCTGAGCCGCGCTTGTTTGTGGCTTGTATCCGTTCGATGAAACCAATGAATTCAGCTTCGGTGTAGTCAGATATGTTTTTCATTGCTTGAAACCCGGTAGCCCGTTGGCGATGCGCCAAGCCTTTACCGTCGCGGTGATGCTTTGCGGGGTGCATTGCGCCTCATCGACCGGCCAATAGATCAGATCAGTGCCGGCAGGGTGTTCGACTCGTTCACAGAAGTTAACTTCTAAATCCAGACAATCCTCGCGCTGCTCGCCAGTCCTTTACGATTTTGGTTACGCCCTCCGGGGAGTTATCGGCCCCGGCCTCTGGGTAATAGATCAAGTCCGACCCGGCTGGGTGTTCGCTGATTTTCTCGAAGTGCAACAGCAGCAAATCGGCGCGATCATCGTTTTCGGCTTCTGCATCTTCTTTGGCGAGTTCTCTCAGCAGCGCGACGAACTCGGCCTCGGTGTATTCTGAAAAGCTTTTTTTCAGTAATGTGTCTGTCATGGCTGACCTACTGGTTCCGGTGAATATCGATGTGGTTTCGTGGTGTATTGACTCGTAGATTATCTACGTCGTAAACGTCGCCACCCTCGGATATTTTTTCGAGATGATGAAGTTCGTAAGATCTTCTGCCACCTACACTTTCGGCGTTGCGTACACGTGGTGCTTTACCTTTACGCATACGGCCAACGCTTTGTTCGATGAACTGACCCGCTGCGGCTGACTCCGAGACAGCTTTCCAAAAGGCTGTTCTGAACGAGTCGAAACTTTGGAATTCTCGCCCTCTAAGCGCGTCAGCCACCTCCGTTGGAATTGGAACTCCCACTCCAGAGCCCGCTCCGATGAGCCAGGTTCCAAATACATCTTCACCCAGCCCCGTCACCGTCCCCGGCGTCAGTCGCGCCGGCTTGGAAAACACCACATACAGCGATTTCAGCCCGGTCTCTGCCGGGAACACCAGAATGCAGTCCTCGGCAGTCACATCTTCGCCGGGCAGGCCTTCTATCTGGCTGTCGGTGTTCTCGGGAATCGGGTGAACGAGGATTGTGCCCAGTTGCTCGGCGTGTTCCGGATAGATCAGCGGTGGCAATGACCCCAGAGGCCCGCGCTGCGGCGTCCACAATATCGTGATGCCGTTGAGGCTGGCCTCCATCGCTGTCTTGTCGCTGTTCCACTCGACCTTGACGGTGGGCACCGAGTCATCGCCCGAGGCGCCGGTATGGATGCCGTAGACCTGCATGACGCCTTCGGCATCGCGCCGGAACTGGAAACGCACGCGGGTAGTGGCGCGGGTCATGCGGCGCAACTGTTCATCGGTATGAAGAGTGCCGTCGCCCATCCTGGCCGGGAGCATTCCGAGGATAAACACACTCGCCGGGCCGCCTGCGCCGCGTACCGCCCAGTTGAGGCGCTGCTGCAGAATGCCGCCGCCTGCCATGCGCCCCAATGCCAGATCAGCGCCGAGTGCCGTTGCTACCGCGCTGCTGGCGGAAGGAAAGAGCATGGCGCCCGCCACCATGACCTTGCCGAAGTTGGAGGAGGGTTCCGCTGCCGTGCCGACATCCGTACGACACCAGTTGTCCGCCGTGCAGGATTTGGCGAACACCTGATCTTCAGGGGACTTAGGCGTCGGCCATTCATCCTTTTCGATGTACACCGGCTCAGGCGGCGGTGGCGGGTTCCATGTGGCCCATGAGTAAACATCGTTGCGGCGTTTGCGAAGCCATTCATCATCGAAGAGAGGTTTGAATCGAGCCACGGCAACTCCCTGTATGGCTTGAATCGAGCCAAGGGAGCTTGTCGGTCAATGGGGGAGGCGGGCAAACCGACGGGGAGTGTTTCAGGCGCCTGATTTCACGAAAAATCCAATTCCTACCAGGAGGGTACTGGTTTCCCTACAGCGCTTTCCTGGACTGCGACTTTTCTCGGGGCATAAAAAAACGGCCTACCTTTCGGTAAGCCGTTTTTAGTACTTGGTGGCTACACAGGGACTTGAACCCCGGACCCCAGCATTATGAATGCTATGCTCTAACCAACTGAGCTATGTAGCCAAGTGGCGCGCATTATTCACCCGTAATGCAGATGCGTCAAGCGCGAATTCAAAATATTTCTTCTTATTTTCAACCGCTTATCCCGCCGCCCCCGAAAAACGGGGGCAGGAGGGTGTCAGCGCAGCTGGAATCTCGCGGTGTTGGCGCTCAGCGCACGGCTGCCTTCGCTCAGGGTGTCGGCCGCCAGGTTCACCGCCCGCGCGCCTTCGAGCAGGCGCAGCGCCGCTTGATCGACCTGCTGGATGTTGCCGCTGACCTCATCGGCGGTGCTCGCCTGTTCATCGACCGCCGTGGCGATCTGCGCCAGGGTGTCGGTGACGCTCTGCACGGCGCTGGCGATCTCGCCCAGGCGTTCGCCCAGGCCGGTGACCGCCTGGGCGTCCGATTGCGCCTGGCCGCAGGCGGCTTCCATCAGGCTCACCGCTTCGTCGACGGTGGTGCGCAGGCTGTCGACCGTCCCGGCGATCTGCGCCGTGGACGACTGCGTGCGCTGCGACAGGCTGCGCACCTCGTCGGCCACCACGGCGAAGCCGCGGCCCTGCTCGCCGGCGCGGGCCGCCTCGATGGCGGCGTTGAGCGCCAGCAGGTTGGTCTGTTCGGCCACGCCGCGGATGGTGTCGACCACCAACTGAATCTGCTGCCCCTGTTCGCTGACCCGGCCCAGCGCCGCCGCCGTTTCGTTCAGCCGCTGGTTGAGCTGCTGGATGCTGGCGGTGGTGCGCTGGCTGTCGCGGCTGCTGTCGGCGGCGATGCGCCGGGTGTGCTGGGCGCTGCCGGACGCCTGCTCGCAGCTCTGCGCCACGCCCTGGGAGGTCGCGGCCAGTTGGGTGGCCGCCGCGGCGATCTGGCTGATCTGCGACTGCTGCGCCTCGACTTCGCTCAAGGCACCGCTGGAGTGGTCGTTGAGGCTGCGCACGGCCTGGCTCAACTGCGCGGTCTCGTGATCGACCCCCAGCAGGCTGCCGCGCAACTGCACCACGGCGACGTTGAGCGCGGTGCTGATCGACGCCAACTCGTCGCGGCCCTGCACCGCCACCTGCAGGCTCAGGTTGCCGTCGCGCAGGGCTTCGGCGAGCAGGGTGATGCCGCTGGCGCTGCGGCGGATCGAGGCTTGCAGGCAGAGGAACAGGTACAGCGCCAGCAGCAACAGGCAGCCGAACACCGCCGCCACGACGATGAACTGGCGGATGGCCGAGCCGTGGTAGTCGTCCAGCCGCCCGTCCAGCGAGACCAGCGATTGCTGGCGCAGCGCGGCCAGGTTGCCGAGCAGGGCGTCGAGGCTGCGTTCGAAGTCGTCCGGCTTGAGGTTGATGCTGCCGCCGAACACGCCGTCGTCCAGCACCTTGAGGCCGGCGTCGAGCTGCTTGAGGCTGTCGTGGTACTGCGCGGCCCATCCTTGCAGGTCGCTCGGCAGGCGCGCTTCCAGCAGGCTGGCGGTCTTCACCAGTTGCTCGCGGGCGTCGCCGATGCGGCTGCGCAGGTCACGCAACTGCAAGCGGCTTTGCAGGGTGAACTGGCCGGACACGACCGAGGCCTGCCCGACCGCCGCCAGGCGCCCGACCCGTTCGATCAGATCCGGCGCATGCTGGGTGGAAATCTGCGTCAGCAGGTAGGTCTCCAGCCATGGCGCCAGGGTCAGGCGGTTGTCCATGGCGATCTGTTCCCGCAACGCCTGGAGGGCGCTGAGGGCGTTGGTGAAGCGGTCGTAACCGTCCGGCCACCAGCCGACGCTGCCCAGGCTTTTCGAGTCCAGGCCGCCCAACGCGGTTTGCAGGGCCTGGTAGCGGGCCAGGGTTTCACCGCCGGCGCCTTCCGCCTGCAAGGCATTGCCCAGCTCGGTGGTGGCCTGTGCGACGGCAGGCTGCACGCCATCGAACGCGGCCATCGCGGCGAGGGTGGCGGGCGTCGGCTGACGGTTGGTTTCCGTGGCGCGCCAGCGGGCGGCACGGTCACGCTGGGCGGTGAGCAGGTTGTCCAGCGCGTCGAGGGCCAGCAACTGGCGGACGCCGGCCCGTTCGCCGGCGATGAGGTTGAGCCTGTCGCGGTAGTCCTGGCCGATCATCAGCAGGCTGCCGGCCAGCGGCAGGATGAACAGCAGAAACAACAGCTGGAATTTGCGTGCGAAACCAAAGCGCCCCAGCAAACCGATCCCCGGCGATAAAAAAGCCTGCATGCCCCATGACTCCTCTGGACACCGCGCACCATCGGCGTGCGTCGCGGTCGTCGCGACCTCGACCGGTGCCCTGCTAAAAGGCCTCGAAAGTTCACTCTCGCCCGCTCTGTGGGCCGGCTCTGTAGCGAAACTTCCCATTCTCGGTCCCCTTTGTAAGGGGCCGCGTTCAAGGGGACAGACAAGGCAAGATTCAGACCATGGCGTTGCGCTATCACCGTTTCGGCGATGAACGATTAGTTCGTTAGCTGGCTAAGAGGATGGCGCTTGCGCACCGAAAAATGGCACATTGACGCACCTGCCTGCGTGCACCCATCCGCTGTCCGGAAATTCCCATGGCCATCAGCAACGTCCAGTCCGCCGCTTCGGCGTCGGCACCTCCCCAAAGCAGCCCACTGGTGATGCGCATCATCGGCGCCGTGGCGCTGGCGCATTTGATCAATGACCTGATCCAGTCGGTGCTGCCGTCGATCTATCCGATGCTCAAGGCCAACTACGGCTTGAGCTTCACCCAGGTCGGCCTGATCACCCTGACCTTCCAGCTGACCGCTTCACTGTTGCAGCCGTGGGTCGGCTATCACACCGACCGCCATCCGAAACCGTGGCTGCTGCCGGCCGGTTCCGTGTGCACGCTGGTCGGCATCGTGATGATGTCGATGGTCGGCAGTTTCCCGTTGATCCTGCTGGCGGCGGCGTTGATCGGCATCGGCTCTTCGACCTTTCACCCTGAGGCTTCCCGTATCGCGCGGCTGGCCTCGGGCGGGCGTTTCGGCCTGGCGCAATCGACGTTCCAGGTCGGCGGCAACGCAGGTTCGGCATTCGGTCCGTTGCTGGCGGCGGCGATCATCATTCCCTTTGGTCAAGGCAACGTGGCGTGGTTCGGGCTGTTCGCGGTGTTTGCGCTGTTCGTGCTGTACCGCATCAGCCGCTGGTACGCCGATCACCTGAACCTGTTCAAGCTCAAGGCCGGTCAGGCGGCGACGCACGGATTGTCGAAGGGCAGGGTGACCGGTGCGCTGGTGGTGCTGGGGCTGCTGGTGTTCTCCAAGTACTTCTACATGGCCAGCCTGACCAGTTACTTCACCTTCTACCTGATCGAGAAGTTCGACCTGTCGGTGGCCAGTTCCCAGTTGCACCTGTTCCTCTTCCTCGGCGCGGTGGCGGCGGGGACGTTCTTCGGCGGGCCGATCGGCGACAAGATCGGGCGCAAGGCGGTGATCTGGTTCTCGATCCTCGGCGTGGCGCCGTTCACCTTGCTGATGCCCCATGTCGACCTGTTCTGGACCAGCGTACTGAGCGTGGTGATCGGCTTCATCCTCGCCTCGGCGTTCTCGGCGATCGTGGTGTACGCCCAGGAACTGGTGCCGGGCAACGTCGGGATGATCGCCGGGGTGTTCTTCGGGCTGATGTTCGGCTTCGGCGGGATCGGCGCGGCGCTGTTGGGGCACCTGGCGGATCTCTACGGCATCGAGCAGGTGTACCTGCTGTGCTCGTTCCTGCCGCTGCTCGGGGTGCTGGCGATCTTCCTGCCGCGCACGAAGAAGGCCTGAGCCCACACCCCCCTGTAGGAGCGAGCCTGCTCGCGATAGCGGTGTGTCAGCTGCATTTGCGGTGACTGACCTTCCGCAATCGCGAGCAGGCTCGCTCCTACAGTGAATCTTCGGGCACAAAAAAGCCGCGTATCGAACGCGGCTTTTTCATGGGCGCTGTGTGTTACACGTTGAAGCGGAAGTGCATCACGTCGCCGTCTTTCACGATGTAGTCCTTGCCTTCCAGGCGCCATTTGCCGGCTTCCTTGGTGCCGGCTTCGCCCTTGTACTGGATGAAGTCGTTGTAGGCGATGACTTCGGCGCGGATGAAGCCTTTCTCGAAGTCGGTGTGGATCACGCCGGCGGCCTGCGGCGCGGTGGCGCCCACGCGTACGGTCCAGGCGCGGACTTCTTCGACACCGGCGGTGAAGTAGGTCTGCAGGTGCAGCATTTCGTAGCCGGCGCGGATCACACGGTTCAGGCCAGGCTCTTCCAGGCCCAGGGCCTCGAGGAACATGTCCTTCTCTTCGCCGTCGTCCAGCTCGGCGATTTCGGCCTCGATCTTGTTGCACACCGGAACCACCACGGCGCCTTCCTCTTCGGCGATGGCCTTGACCACGTCCAGGTGCGGGTTGTTCTCGAAGCCGTCTTCAGCGACGTTGGCGATGTACATGACCGGTTTGGTGGTCAGCAGGTGGAAGCCCTTGATGATCGCCTTTTCCTCGGCGCTCATGTTCTTCATCAGGCTGCGCGCAGGCTTGCCTTCGGTGAAGTGCGGGATCAGCTGTTCCAGCAGGGCTTTCTGTGCCACAGCGTCCTTGTCGCCGCCCTTGGCGTTGCGGGCGACCTTCTGCAGTTGCTTCTCGCAGCTGTCGAGGTCGGCGAAGATCAGTTCCAGGTCGATGATCTCGATGTCGCGTTTCGGATCGACGCTGTTGGAGACGTGGATCACGTTCTCGTCTTCGAAGCAGCGCACCACGTGGGCGATGGCGTCGGTCTCGCGGATGTTGGCCAGGAACTTGTTGCCCAGGCCTTCACCTTTCGACGCGCCGGCCACCAGGCCTGCGATGTCGACGAATTCCATGGTGGTCGGCAGGATGCGCTTCGGATTGACGATTTGCGCCAGAGCGTTCAGGCGCGGATCCGGCATCGGCACGATGCCGCTGTTCGGCTCGATGGTGCAGAAGGGGAAGTTCTCGGCCGCGATCCCGGACTTGGTCAGGGCGTTGAACAGGGTGGACTTGCCGACGTTAGGCAGGCCGACGATGCCGCAATTGAATCCCATGGTGTTTCCCCTCGGATAAGAGTCAGGCCTTCTGGCTGTGCAGGTTTTTCATCGCGCGGTTCCATTCTCCGGCGAGGATATCCGGCAGCACGCCGAGGGCGAAGTCGATGCTGGCGTCGAGTTTTTCCTGTTCGGCGCGCGGCGCACGACCCAGGACGAAATTCGACACCATGCTGGCTACGCCCGGGTGGCCGATGCCGAGCCGCAGGCGATGGAACGTGTTCTGATTGCCCAGTTGCGCAATGATGTCGCGCAACCCGTTGTGACCGCCATGGCCGCCGCCCTGCTTGAGCTTGGCGACGCCCGGAGGCAGGTCGAGTTCGTCGTGCGCCACCAGGATCTCTTCGGGCTTGATGCGGAAGAAACCGGCGAGTGCCGCCACGGACTGGCCGCTGCGGTTCATGTAGGTGGTGGGAATCAGCAGACGAACGTCCTGACCTTGATGCGAATAGCGTGCGGTCAGGCCGAAATACTTGCGGTCGGCCACGAGGCTGACGCCTTGTGCGTGGGCGATGCGCTCAACAAAAAGGGCCCCTGCGTTATGCCGGGTCTGTTCGTATTCGGCGCCTGGATTACCCAGGCCGACGATCAGTTTGATGGCAGTCACGATAGGGGCCCTTCTATGGAGTGGTGGATGTCATCGCCGCAGCTCGTGCATGCGGCGAAAACGGACGGAAGATGCGCATTTACCTTGGATGTAAACTCCGCGTTCTCGCCCGCTTTCTCGCTACGCTTAAGTCCGCGATGTTCCGCCCGCTCCGGCAAGCAGAGTGAAATTACTCTGCTGCGCCTTCTGCAGCTTCTGGAGCAACACGTGGAGCGTGAACGTTGGCGACAGCCAGGTCGTTGCCATGAGCCAGTGCCACGAACTCAACGCCTTTGATGGCCTTGATGTCGGACAGGTGGATGATGGTGCCGACTTCGGCCTTGGCCAGGTCAACTTCGATGAACTCAGGCAGGTCTTTGGCTTCGCACGAAACTTCGATTTCAGCCACGACGTGGGAGATCTCGCCGCCTTTCTTGACTGCGGCTTCTTCGTTGATGAAGTGAACCGGTACTTTGGCGGTCAGTTTCTGGCCGGCGACAACGCGCACGAAGTCAGCGTGCATGATGAACTGCTTGGCCGGGTGACGTTGCAGGGCCTTGACGATGACGTTCTGCTTGGTGCCGTCGACGTTCAGCTCGATCACGTGGCTGAAGGCAGCTTCGTTTTCGAACAGCTTGGTGATTTCCTTGGCCAGGATGGTCAGGGACTGGGCGTCCTTGTTGCCACCGTAGACAACGGCCGGGATGTTGGCGGCGTGACGCAGGCGGCGGCTCGCACCTTTCCCCAGGTCAGTACGCGCTTGTGCGTTCAGGGTGAAATCAGTCATTTCATATCTCCAAAATAGCCATCACCGAGTGGCGTTTGCGACCAGCGCCAAACACGGTATGGGCAAAAAAGCCCCGCCCCGGACAGGAATGCCGGGGCGGGGCGCTTTACGTCAACAGGACATTTCGAGAAGGGCAGGGCCCTTAACGGAACATCGCGCTGATCGATTCTTCATTGCTGATGCGGCGAACCGCTTCGGCAACCACCGGTGCGATATCCAGTTGACGGATACGCGCACAGGCTTGTGCTGCAGCGGACAGCGGGATGGTGTTGGTCACCACCAGCTCGTCCAGCACGGAATTTTCGATGTTCTCGATGGCCCGGCCCGACAGCACAGGGTGTGTGCAGTAGGCGAAGACCTTGGCTGCGCCATGCTCTTTCAGGGCCTTGGCCGCGTGGCACAGGGTGCCGGCGGTGTCGACCATGTCATCGACCAGGATGCAGGTGCGCCCTTCGACGTCGCCGATGATGTGCATCACTTCGGAGTGATTGGCTTTCTCACGGCGTTTGTCGATGATCCCGAGATCCACGCCCAGGGATTTGGCAACGGCCCGTGCACGCACGACGCCGCCAATGTCCGGGGACACGATCATCAGGTTCTCGAAGCGCTGGTCTTCGATGTCATCCACCAGAACCGGGGAGCCGTAGATGTTATCTACCGGAATATCGAAGAAACCCTGAATCTGGTCTGCGTGCAGGTCAACCGTGAGCACACGGTCGATGCCGACGACGGTGAGCATGTCAGCGACGACTTTCGCGCTGATGGCCACACGTGCGGAACGCGGACGGCGATCCTGACGGGCATAACCAAAATAAGGAATAACAGCAGTGATACGAGTAGCCGAGGAGCGGCGGAAGGCATCGGCCATCACCACCAGTTCCATCAGGTTATCGTTGGTCGGAGCGCAAGTCGGCTGAATAATGAAGACGTCTTTACCGCGAACGTTTTCATTGATCTCGGCAGTGATTTCGCCGTCGGAGAACTTACCGACAGAAATGTCACCGAGAGGGATATGCAGCTGACGTACGACACGCCGAGCCAGATCGGGGTTGGCGTTCCCCGTAAAGACCATCATCTTGGACACGCGCAGTACCTGAAGGCTGAGGGTATACCTGGATGAGTATAGGAAAATGGCAGGGGCGGCTGGATTCGAACCAACGCATGGCAGGATCAAAACCTGCTGCCTTACCGCTTGGCGACGCCCCTGTATCTGTTGCTGCAAGTGCCGTGCACTTGGTTCCGTTAGAGCAGGCTCTGTAGCTTGCGATGCAACATCGAAACGTTGCTGCCTTTGGCTACAAACCCTGTAAGGGTCTCTGTCAGAAGGGCCGAGACTTTATCAGCTTCAGCTTTGCTTGGGAAGCCCCCAAACACACAACTTCCAGTTCCGGTGAGTTTTGCTTCGGTGAAATTACCTAACAAATTCAGAGCGTTACGTACTGCTGGATAACGCCTTGCAACCACCGGCAAGCAGTCATTTCGACTGTTTCCCTCGGGAACGGGGCGCACTTTAATGGGCGGTGTGTTACGTGTCAACAACGGATCGGAAAAAATTTCTGCCGTACTTACAGAGACTTGCGGAACCAGCACGACGTACCACGGTTCTGCGGGCTCGACCGGTGTGAGTTTTTCGCCCACGCCTTCGGCGAACGCCGCGCGGCCGCGCACGAACACCGGGACGTCGGCGCCCAGCGACAGGCCGAGGCCGGCCAGGCGGTCTTCGTCCCAGCCCAACTGCCAGAGGTGGTTGAGGCCCAGCAGGGTGGTGGCCGCGTTCGAGCTGCCGCCGCCGATGCCGCCGCCCATCGGCAGGATCTTGTCGATCCAGATGTCGATGCCCAGCGCGCAGCCGGACTGCTCCTGAAGCTTTTTCGCCGCGCGCACGATCAGGTTGCTGTCGTGGGGCACGCCGTCGAATTCGGTGTGCAGGCGGATCACGCCGTCGTCGCGCACGGCGAAGGTGATCTCGTCGCCGTAGTCGAGGAACTGAAAGATCGTCTGCAGTTCGTGGTAGCCGTCGTCGCGGCGGCCGAGAATGTGCAGCATCAGGTTGAGCTTGGCCGGAGACGGCAGGGTCAGGCGAGGGGCCGTCATGTTCACAGCCCCAGCTTGCGCGGTTGCCAGGTCTTGATGACCAGGGTCACGTCCAGGTCGGTGCCGTGCAGCTTGATCCGCTCGGGCAGCCAGAAACCGTTCTGCTCGGCATAGCTGAGGTACTCGACCTGCCAGCCGTCCTGGTCCAGGTTGGCCAGGCGGCTGTCGGCGTCGAGGGTCAGGCGGCTCTTGCTGTCCGGCGCCGGCAGGCCGCGCACCCACCAGGCCAGGTTGGACACCGGCAGTTTCCAGCCCAGTTGCTCCTCGAGCAGGGCTTCCGGCGACTGCGCGTCGTAGCGGCCCTGGTTGGCGACCTCCAGCGAAACCTTGCCCGGCCGCCCGGTCAGGCGTGCCGCGCCGCGGCCCAGCGGGCCGGACAGGCGGATGTCGTAGTAGTCCTGGCGCTGCAGCCAGAACAGGGTGCCGCTGCCGGAGTCCTTCGGTGCGCGGATGCCGATCTTGCCGTCGATCTGCCAGCCGTCGAGCCCGGTCAGTTGCTGCTTGTGCTCGCGCCACTGGGCCGGGTTGCCGTGGCCTTCGACCGATTCACGGGCGCCGAAGCCTGCGCAACCGGCGAGCAGGGCGATGAAGCTGAAAACGATGAGGTGGCGCAAAAACATGGGTTATAGGGTCTCGGATCCGGTCAGGCGCTTGATGGTGCTGCGCAGGATGGTGCTGTCGGGCTGATCCTTGAGGAACTTGCCCCAGATCTGCTTGGCTTCGCGCTGGTTGCCCTTGGTCCACAGCACTTCGCCCAGGTGCGCGGCGACTTCGTGGTCGGGGAAGCGCTCCAGGGCCTGGCGCAGGTAGCGTTCGGCTTCGTCGAGGTTGCCCAGGCGGAAGTTGACCCAGCCGAGGCTGTCGAGCACCGCCGGGTCTTCCGGATTGAGCTGGTGCGCCTGTTCGATCAGGGCCTTGGCTTCGGCGTAGCGGGTGGTGCGGTCGGACAGGGTGTAGCCCAGGGCGTTGAGCGCCATGGCGTTGTCCGGGTCGCGCTTGATGATCAGGCGCAGGTCCTTTTCCATCTGCGCCAGGTCGTTGCGCTTTTCTGCCTGCATGGCACGGGTATAGAGCAGATTGAGGTCGTCCGGGTACTGCTGCAAGGCTTGCTGCAGGGTTTTCCAGGCCTTGTCGCCCTGGTTGTTGGCGGACAGGGTCTCGGCCTCGATCAGGTACAGCTGGATCGCGTAGTCCGGCTGTTCGTCGCGCTGGACGGCCAGTTTGCTCAGGGCCTCGGCGGTCTTGCCGTTGTTCATCAGGATGTCGGCCTGGCGCAGCTGCGCCGGCAGGTAGTCGTTGCCCGGGCCGACCTGGGCGTACTCGATCAGGGCGCCTTGCGGGTCGTTGCGCTCCTCGGCGATGCGGCCCAGGTTCAGGTGCGCCGAATCGACATGGCTTTCCCGGGCGATCAGGTCTTCCAGGTAACCCTTGGCCTCTTCCCAGGCCTTGGCCTCCAGGCACACCAACGCCAGGGAGTAGCGCAGTTCGTCGTCTTCAGGGTATTGCTGCACCAGGGAGGAGAACTCGGCCTTGGCGTCGTCCATCCGGTCCTGCTCGACCAGCATGCGCGCATAGGTCAGGCGCAGGCGCTTGTCGTCGGGGTATTTGCGGATGCTCTTCTGCAGCAGCGGCAGGGCTTCGTCACCGCGGTTCATGCCTTGCAGCAGGCGGGCGCGCAGCAGGATCGGGGCGATCTCGCCGTCCTCCGGCGGATTGTCCTCCAGCAGGGTCAGCGCGCCTTTGTTGTCGCCGTCCTGCTGTAGCAGCAAGGCCTTGCCGAAGATCAGCTGGTTGTTGTGCGGGTGACGCTGCAGCAGCCGGTCGAAGCTTTTCATCAGGCCGTTGCGGGTTTCCTGGTCGGTGTCGGCGGCCGACAGGGCCAGGAAGTCGAAATGGGTGTCGCCCTTGCCCTGCAGGACTTTCTCCATGTAGACCATCGAGTCGTCATAGCGCCCGGCCCGCGCCAACTGCACGGCGGCGGCGCGTTGCGCCTCGAGGTCGTCCGGGGCGTTCTTCGCCCAGATCAGGGCGGTGTCGAGGGCCGGCTGGTCCGCGCCCAGGTACTCGGCGATGCGGAACGCCCGCTCGGAGACGCCCGGGTCTTGGGTGTTGATGGCCTGGGTCACGTAGTTGTCCAGGGCGATGTCGAACCGGTTGCGCTGGCCGGCGAGTTCGGCGCTCAACAGGCTGAAGACGGTTTCCTCGCTGAACGAGCTGTAGACCTTGGCCTTTTCGGGCGCCGGGGCCGTGTCTTCGACCGGCGGGGTGCCGTCCGTCGAAACGGGGGCCAGGGACTGGCAGCCGCTGAGGAAGGCAATAGCGAGGAACAACGCGGAAGATCTATTCATATGGGGGAAGTGGCGACTAACCTGCGGTCGGATCATCATGACACAAGCCTTCGGCCAAACATAACCGAGTCTCGATTGTGGCCATTATAGGGGCCGGCAATGGAGACAATAGTCGGCGGTAGTTGTTCTGGATCTTTCGAAGTAGGACAATTGCCGGCTTCACGTCACCATCAGCGACCTTGAATGGCCTTCCTCGCACTCGGTATCAACCACAAGACTGCTTCAGTAGACGTCCGCGAGCGCGTGGCCTTTACCCCTGAGCAGCTGGTCGAGGCCCTGCAGCAGCTCTGCCGGCTCACCGACAGCCGCGAAGCGGCGATCCTCTCCACCTGCAACCGCAGCGAACTCTATATAGAACAGGATCACCTGTCGGCGGAGATCGTGCTGCGCTGGTTGGCCGAATACCACCAATTGAGCTTCGACGAGCTGCGCGCCAGCGCCTATGTGCACGAAGACGATGCGGCCGTTCGTCACATGATGCGCGTCGCCTCCGGGCTCGACTCGCTGGTGCTCGGCGAGCCGCAGATTCTGGGCCAGATGAAGTCGGCCTACGCCGTGGCCCGCGAGGCCGGCACCATCGGCCCGCTGCTGGGGCGCCTGTTCCAGGCGACGTTCAACGCCGCCAAGCAGGTGCGCACCGACACCGCCATCGGCGAGAACCCGGTGTCCGTGGCCTTTGCCGCCGTCAGTCTGGCCAAGCAGATCTTCAGCGACCTGCAGCGCAGCCAGGCTTTGCTGATCGGCGCCGGCGAGACCATCACCCTGGTCGCCCGCCACCTGCACGAACTGGGGGTCAAGCGCATCGTCGTGGCCAACCGCACCCTGGAGCGCGCCAGCCTTTTGGCCGAGCAGTTCGGCGCCCACGCGGTGCTGCTGTCGGACATCCCGGCGGAGCTGGTGCGCAGCGACATCGTCATCAGTTCCACCGCCAGCCAGTTGCCGATCCTGGGCAAGGGCGCGGTGGAAAGCGCGCTGAAGCAGCGCAAGCACAAGCCGATCTTCATGGTCGACATCGCCGTGCCCCGGGACATCGAACCGGAAGTGGGCGAGCTGGACGACGTCTATCTGTACAGCGTCGACGACCTGCACGAAGTGGTCGCCGAGAACCTCAAGAGCCGTCAGGGCGCCGCCCAGGCCGCCGAGGAGATGGTCTCGGTCGGCGCCGACGATTTCATGGCGCGCCTGCGCGAACTGGCGGCGGTCGACGTGCTCAAGGCCTATCGTCAACAGAGCGAGCGCCTGCGCGACGAAGAGCTGCAGAAGGCCTTGCGCTCGCTGGCCAACGGCGGCAACGCCGAAGACGTGCTGGGCCAGCTGGCCCGGGGCCTGACCAACAAACTCCTGCACGCGCCGAGCGTGCAGTTGAAAAAGCTTTCTGCCGAAGGCCGCCTCGATGCGCTGGCCATGGCCCAGGAACTCTTTGCCCTTGAGGGCTCACCGGATAGCTTTTCGGATAAAAAACCGCAATGAAAGCGTCACTGCTCAATAAGCTGGAGACTCTCCAGGAACGTTTCGAGGAACTGACGGCGCTGCTGGGCGACGCCGAAGTCATTTCCGATCAGGCCAAGTTCCGCACCTATTCGAAGGAATACGCGGAAGTCGAGCCGGTCGTCGAGGCCTACAAGAAGCTGCTCAGCGTGCAAGGCGACCTCGAAGGCGCCCAGGCGCTGCTCAAGGACAGCGACCCGGACCTGCGCGAAATGGCCGTGGAAGAAGTCCGCGAAGCCAAGGAGCGACTGGTGGTCCTTGAGGCCGATCTGCAGCGCATGCTGCTGCCCAAGGACCCGAACGACGGGCGCAACGTGTTCCTCGAGATCCGTGCCGGCACCGGCGGCGACGAAGCGGCGATCTTCTCCGGCGACCTGTTCCGCATGTATTCGCGCTATGCCGAAAAGCGCGGCTGGCGCGTGGAGATCCTCTCGGAGAACGAGGGCGAGCACGGCGGCTACAAGGAAGTCATCGCCCGGGTCGAAGGCGACAACGTCTACGGCAAGCTGAAGTTCGAGTCCGGCGCCCACCGCGTGCAGCGCGTGCCGGCCACCGAATCCCAGGGCCGCATCCACACCTCGGCCTGCACCGTGGCGGTGCTGCCGGAGCCGGACGAGCAGGAAGCGATCGAGATCAACCCGGCGGACCTGCGCGTGGACACCTACCGTTCCTCCGGGGCCGGCGGTCAGCACGTGAACAAGACCGACTCGGCGATCCGCATCACCCACTTGCCCACCGGCATCGTCGTCGAATGCCAGGAAGAGCGCTCCCAGCACAAGAACCGGGCGCGGGCGATGGCCTGGCTGTCGGCCAAGCTCAACGACCAGCAGACCGCTGCGGCCGCCAATGCCATCGCCAGCGAGCGCAAGCTGCTGGTGGGCTCCGGCGACCGCTCCGAGCGCATCCGTACCTACAACTTCGCCCAGGGCCGGGTCACCGACCACCGCGTCAACCTGACCCTGTATTCCCTCGACGAAATCCTCGCCGGTGGCGTCGAGGCGGTGATCGAACCGCTGCTGGCCGAATACCAGGCCGACCAGCTCGCAGCGATAGGTGAATAAATGACCATCATCGCCAGCCTGTTGCGCGCCGCCGAACTGCCCGATTCGCCCACCGCGCGCCTGGACGCCGAGCTGCTGCTGGCCGCCGCCCTGGGCAAGCCGCGCAGTTTCCTGCACACCTGGCCCGAGCGCATCGTGCCGAGCGAGGCGGTGCTGGTGTTCACCGAATACCTGCAGCGCCGCCGCAGCGGCGAGCCGGTGGCCTACATCCTCGGTCAGCAAGGGTTCTGGAAACTCGACCTGGAAGTGGCGCCGCACACCCTGATCCCGCGTCCGGACACCGAACTGCTGGTGGAGGCCGCCCTCGAGCTGCTGCCGGCGACCCCGGCCAGCGTCCTCGACCTCGGCACCGGCACCGGCGCCATCGCCCTGGCCCTGGCCAGCGAGCGCCCGGCCTGGCAGGTCACCGCCGTGGACCGCGTGCTGGAGGCCGTGGCCCTGGCCGAGCGCAACCGTCAGCGCCTGAACCTTTGCAACGCCAAGGTGCTGAGCAGCCATTGGTTCAGTTCTCTGGAAGGCCAGCGCTTCGGGCTGATCATCAGCAACCCGCCGTACATCCGCGCCGCCGATCCGCACCTGGCCGAAGGCGACGTGCGCTTCGAGCCGGCCAGCGCGCTGGTGGCCGGCGCCGACGGGCTCGACGACCTGCGCCTGATCGTCGCCCAGGCGCCGCAGCATCTGGAGGCCGGTGGCTGGCTGATGCTCGAACACGGCTATGATCAGGCCGAAGCCGTGCGCGACCTGCTGCTGACCCGCGGTTTCGAAGAGGTTCACAGCCGCACCGACCTGGGCGGCCATCAACGGATCAGCCTGGGGCGCCTGCCGTGCTGAATGATCAGGAATTGTTGCGCTACAGCCGGCAGATCCTGCTGCAGCACGTCGACATCGACGGCCAGCTGCGGCTCAAGGACAGTCGGGCACTGATCATCGGCCTCGGCGGGCTCGGCGCACCGGTCGCCCTGTACCTGGCGGCGGCGGGGGTCGGCGAGCTGCACCTGGCGGATTTCGACACGGTCGACCTGACCAACCTGCAACGCCAGATCATCCACGACACCGACAGCGTCGGCATGACCAAGGTCGACTCGGCGCTCAAGCGGCTGGGGGCGATCAACCCCCAGATCCGCCTCGTGCCGCACCGTCAGGCCCTGGACGAAGATTCCCTCGCCGCAGCGGTGGCGGCGGTGGATCTGGTGCTCGACTGCTCCGACAACTTTTCCACCCGCGAAGCGGTCAACGCCGCTTGCGTCGCAGCCAAAAAGCCGTTGGTCAGCGGCGCGGCGATCCGCCTCGAAGGGCAGTTGTCGGTGTTCGACCCGCGCCGGGCCGAGAGCCCGTGCTACCACTGCCTCTACGGGCACGGCAGCGAAGCCGAACTGACCTGCAGCGAGGCCGGTGTGGTCGGGCCGCTGGTGGGCCTGGTCGGCAGTCTTCAGGCGCTGGAGGCGATGAAGCTGCTGGCGGGGTTCGGCGAACCGCTGGTGGGGCGCCTGCTGCTGATCGATGCGCTGGGTTCGCGTTTCCGTGAGCTGCGGGTCAAGCGCGATCCGGGGTGCAGCGTGTGCGGTTCGCGCGATGCGTGAGGCGCCTGTCGCGGTGTTCGACTCCGGCGTCGGCGGTCTGTCGGTGCTGGCCGAGATCCAGCGTCTGCTGCCCGGCGAATCGATCCTGTACTTCGCCGATTGCGGCCACATTCCCTACGGCGAGAAGACCCCGGAGTTCATCCGCCGGCGTTGCGCCCTGATGGCCGCCTTCTTCCGCGAGCAGGGCGCCAAGGCGCTGGTGCTCGCCTGCAACACCGCCACCGTGGCCGCCGTGGCCGACCTGCGCCGGGACTTCCCCGACTGGCCGATCGTCGGCATGGAACCCGCCGTCAAGCCCGCCGCCGCCGCCACCCGCAGCGGCGTGGTCGGTGTGCTGGCCACCACCGGCACCCTGGCCAGCGCCAAGTTCGCCGCACTGCTCGACCGCTTCGCCACGGACGTGAAGGTCATCACCCAACCGTGCCCGGGCCTGGTGGAGCTGATCGAAGGCGGCGACCTGCACAGCGATGCGCTGCGCCGGATGCTGTACGGTTACGTCGAGCCGCTGCTGGCCGCCGGCTGCGACACGATCATCCTCGGCTGCACCCACTATCCGTTCCTCAAGCCGATGCTCGCGACCTTGCTCCCTGCGGACATCAGCCTCATCGACACCGGCGCTGCCGTGGCCCGGCAGCTTCAGCGGCTGTTGGCCGAACGCGGCGCGCTCGCCGAAGGGCCGAGCCGCCCGGCGCGGTTCTGGACCAGCGGCGATCCGCAGGCTTTCAGAAACGTCCTGCCATTGCTGGGGCAAACGTCTGACGATGTGCAAAGCTTGGGTTTGTAAGAAAACTGTGTGATAACCGAAAAATAAGCTGAACTTCAGTTTAAGCGCGGACTTCTATAGCGTTGAGTCACATAACAACCATACGACCGTTCGGAAAGGATGTTTCAAGTGAAGCGACTATTCTGCTTGGCCGCGATTGCGGCCGCACTGATGGGGCACAGTTTTACCGCACAAGCCGCCGGGGTGGAGTTCGGGGTCGGGGCGACCAGCGATTCGACCATGACCTACCGCCTGGGCATGAACTTCGACTGGGACAAGAGCTGGCTGCAGAGCGATGTCGGTCGCCTGACCGGCTACTGGAGCGGCGCCTACACCTATTGGGAAGGCGACAAGACCTCCAGCAACAACAGCCTGTCGTTCTCGCCGGTGTTCGTCTATGAGTTTGCCGGCCAGTCGGTCAAGCCGTATGTCGAGGCGGGGATCGGCGTTGCGGTGTTCTCCAACACCAAGTACGAAGACAACAACATCGGCGGCGCCTTCCAGTTCGAGGACCGCTTCGGTTTCGGCCTGCGCTTCAATGGCGGGCATGAGGTCGGGATCCGCGCGACGCACTACTCCAACGCCGGCCTCGCCAGCAGCAACGACGGGGTAGAGAGCTACTCGCTGCATTACACGATGCCGCTGTAACCGGCCGGTCAGGGGGTGGCGTCGCCGTCAAGGCGCCGGGCCATCCCGTGCAGCAGCGGGAACAGCAGCGCCCACAGCAGGCCGATGCCGATCAGGGTCGGCCATTGCCCGTAAGCGAACCCCACGCCGGACAGCTGCCCGCCGGCGCCGTACGACAGCGCACCGCCCGCCGCGCCGAGCAGGCTCGCCCGCCACCACGGCCTTGCGCTCCATTGCAGGCAATGGCGCAGCGTGGTGCCCAGCAGCGCCCACAGCAGCATCAGCCACAGCGGGATCAGCGGCGACGGATCCCGGAACTCGAACACGCCCAATCCCCGCAGCACACTGTCTACGCCGGTGCCGACGATCACCACGCAGAGGATCAGCCGGCCTTCCGCCGCCCAACTGCTGACCCAGCGCAGGTGGATCACCAGCACCGCCAGCGCCACGAGCAGCCACAGGCTGTTGCCGCCGAGCACGCAGGCCAGCCAGCCGATCTGGAACAGGACGGCGTTGGCCAGGCGTTCAGGCATCGAAGCGTCCCAGCAGCGGCGCCGGCATGGCGGCCGGCTTGGCCAGCAGCAACTGGGCGGTGCCGATGGTGCGCTCCAGGAAGCCGCCCTCGCAGTAGCACAGGTAGAACTCCCACATCCGCAGAAAACCGTCGTCGTAGCCCAGGTCGGTCAGCGGCCCCCGGGCGCGGCGAAAGTTCTCGTGCCACAGGCGCAGCGTGCGGGCGTAGTGCAGGCCGAAGTCTTCCATGTGCAACAGGTTCATGTCGGTGTCGCGGCTGACGATTTCGAGCATCTTCTGCACGCAGGGCAGGGCGCCGCCGGGAAAGATGTAGCGCTGGATGAAGTCCACCCCGCGCCTGGCCTGTTCGTAGCGCTGCTCGCGGATGGTGATCGCCTGCAGCAGCATCAGGCCGTTGCTTTTGAGCAGGTGCGCGCATTGCTTGAAGTAGGTCGGCAGGAACTGGTGGCCGACCGCCTCGATCATCTCGATCGACACCAGTTTGTCGTATTGCCCCGTGAGGTCGCGGTAGTCCTTGAGCAACAAGGTCACCCGGTCCTGCAGGCCGAGGCGTTCGATGCGCGCGGCGGTGAACGCGTACTGCGCCTTGGACAGCGTCGTGGTGGTCACCCGGCAGCCGTACCGTTGCGCGGCGTACAGCGCCATGCTGCCCCAGCCGGTGCCGATCTCCAGCAGGTGGTCGCCGGGCGTGAGCGCGAGCTTCTGGCAGATCCGCTCCAGCTTGTTCAGTTGCGCCTGTTCCAGGCTGTCGTCGGGGTGCAGGAACTGCGCCGCCGAGTACATCATGGTCGGGTCGAGGAACTGCTCGAACAGGTCGTTGCCCAGGTCGTAGTGGGCGGCGATGTTCCGCTGCGAGCCTTTGTGCGTGTTGCGGTTGAGCCAGTGCAGGGTGCGGACGAGCGGGCGCCCGAGCAGCGCCATTCCGCGTTCCATGCCGTCGAGCACGTCGAGGTTGCTGACGAACACCCTCACCACGGCCGTCAGGTCGGGCGAGCTCCAGTGACCCTGGATGTAGGCCTCGCCGGAACCGATCGAGCCATTGGCCGCGACCATGCCCCAGACCGCCGCATCGTGCACGTGGATCTCGCCGGTCGGCCCGCTGCCGGCGGTGCCGAAGGTCTGGTGAAGACCGTCCTCGACCAGCACCAGTTGCCCGTGCCGGATCCGCCCCAACTGGCGCAGCACGCCTCGGCGCAGCAGGGAACCGCTCAGTCCGTGGACGGAGAGCAGGCCGGTCCTGGCCGAAACGCTAGGGGATTTCATGGCGGTGTTCCTCGGCAGGGAGGGTGGCCGTGCGCCAATGGCCGTCGGCGGCCCGATGGGCGAACAGCGGCGCACGCTTGAGCAGCAGGCACAGGGCCTGCCAGTAGATCGTCACGGCGGTCTTGCCGGTCATCCACGGGAACCGCCGCAGGTAGCGGTGCAGGCCGCGGCGGTCGAGCGTCTCGCGGTGCAGGTCGAGGGTGGCGTCGAACAGCTTGCGGCCGCCCTGCCAGTCGGCCATGTGCACGCCGAGGCACTGGCCGACGGGGCTGAAGCTCATGCGGTACTCAAGATCCGGCGGCAGGAACGGCGACACATGGAATGCCTTGGCCACCGTGAAATGCCGGTGACTGTCCGGCCGGTCCGCAGGCCGGGCCGGCAGCACGTAGTGGTAGCGCTCGCGCCACGGCGTGTTGCTGACCTCGCAGAGAATCGCCGCCAACCGGCCGCAGGCTTCGTGGCAATAGAAGAAACTCACCGGATTGAACGCCAGGCCGAAGCTTCGGGGCTGGGTCAGCAGGTGGATCGTGCCTTGCGGCTCATGGCCGATGGCGAGGGCGACCTGGCGGCGCACGGCGTCGCTCAGGCGTTCGCCGGGTTCGGTGAACGCCTTGAGGTAATCGCGCTCGCGGAACGAGAACGGGGCGAACCGGCTGCGCCCCGCCAGCGGCGAGAGCCCGAGCACGGTCTCTTGCTCGGTCAGGTCCAGGTACAGCAGGCCGATCCGGTAACGGAACGTGTGGCGGCAAGGGGTGAACCGCCGGTGGGTGATCCAGCCGCTGTAGAGGGCGCTGTTCACAGCCGTTCCCCGAATGCGGCCGCCACCCGCAAGGCGCTGGCCACGCCGTCTTCGTGGAAGCCGTTGGCCCAGTAGGCGCCGCAGTAGTGGGTGTGGCGCTGGCCATCGAGTTCGGCCCAGCGTGCCTGGGCGGCCACCGCCGCCAGGCTGAACTGCGGATGCGCATAGAGGTAGCGGGCGAGTACCTTGGCCGGGGAAATCGCGGCACTCTGGTTGAGGCTGACGCAAAACGTGGTGTCGCTCTGTATGCCCTGCAGGATGTTCATGTCGTAGGTGACCGCCGGCAGGGCATCGCCGGCACCGCCCAGGCGCACGTTCCAGCTGGCCCGGGCCCGCTTGCGTCTGGGCAGCAGGCGGGTGTCGGTGTGCAGCACCACTTCGTTGTCGGCGTAGGGCAGGGCGCCGAGCACCGACTGCTCGGCGGCGCTGGGCTGTTCGAGCAGGCGCAGGGCCTGGTCGCTGTGGCAGGCCAGCACCACTTTGTCGAAACGTTCGCGGCCGGCGGGGCTGTGGAGATCGACGCCGTGCCCGTCGCGGCTCACTCGCTCGACCGGGCAGCCCAGGCGGATCCTGTCCCGGAACGAAGCGCTCAGCGGCGCAAGGTAGGCGTTTGAGCCGCCTTCGATCACCTGCCATTGCGGGCGGTCGCCGACGGACAGCAACCCGTGGTTCTCGAAGAAGCGCACGAAGAACCGCAACGGAAACCTGAGCATCCCGGCCATGGGCATCGACCAGATCGCCGCGCCCATCGGCACGATGTAATGCAGGATGAAACGCTCGCCGTAGCCGCCGGCCTTCAGGTAGTCGTCCAGGGTGGTGTCGGCGGCGATGCGCCGTTCGGCCAGATCCCTGCGCGCGGATCTGTTGAAGCGCAGGATGTCGCGCAGCATGCCCCAGAAGCCCGGCGAGAGCAGGTTTCGGCGCTGGGCGAACAGGCTGTCGAGGTTGTTGCCGTTGTATTCGAGGCCGGTGTCCGGGTCGGTCACCGAAAAGCTCATTTCGGTGGGCCGCAAGCGCACGCCCAGTTGCCCGAGGATGCGCATGAAGTTCGGGTACGTCCTGTCGTTGAACACGATGAAGCCGGTGTCCACCGCGTACTCGCGCCCCTCGACCGTCACCTGCGCCGTGTGCGTGTGGCCGCCGATGCGGTCGGCGGCCTCGAACAGGGTGACGTCGTGCCGTCGGGCAAGCAGGTACGCGCAGGTCAGGCCCGCGATGCCGCTGCCGACGACGGCGATGTTCACGTGGCGTCCTTGAGCGGCGGCGTGCTGCGCACCATGCGCTTGACGATCGCCAGCTGCGCCCGCGCCGGCAGCTTCGACAGCGGCCACAGCGCCGCCATGAACAGCGCGGGGAAGGCGATCTCCAGCGGACGTTCCCGCAGGCTGGCGAAGATGTGCCGGGCGGCCTTGTCCGCCGGCCAGCGCAACGGCATCGGAAAGTCGTTTTGCGCGGTCAGGGGCGTATCGACGAACCCCGGGCTGACCACGGTGATTTCGATGCCTTCGTCCGCCAGGTCGATACGCAGCGATTCGAACAGGTAACGCAGGCCGGCCTTCGAGGCGCCATAGGCCTCCGCCCTGGGCAGCGGCAAGTAGGTGACCGAACTGGCCATGCCCACCAGGTGCGGTGCGGTGCCCTTGCGCAGCAGGGGCAGGGCGGCTTCGATGCAGTAACTGGTGGCGAGCAGGTTGGTGCGCACCACGTGTTCGACGATCGAGGCGTCGAACTGATGGGCATCGACGTATTCGCAGGTGCCGGCGTTGAGGATCACCGTGTCCAGCGAACCCCAGTCTTCGGCGATCCGTTCGCCGATTTCCCGCACGGTCTGGCTGTTCGTCAGGTCGCCCGGCACCACCAGCACCTGGCCCGGATAGCGTTGCGCCAACACCTTGAGCGGCGCGGTCTGGCGGGCGCTGACCGCCACATGCGCCCCGGTTTTCAGAATTTCCTCGGCCAATGCCGCACCGATGCCGCTGCTGGCACCGGTCAGCCAGTACCGTCGCGCAAGCGTACGACGATTCATCCCATTCTCCTTTTCAGCCAAGCGATCGCCCGGCCCAATACGGGCAGATGTTCATAAAGCAGCGCCCCGGCATCGAAATAGTCCCGGTGGCGGTAAACCTTGTCGCGCCAGAGCAGGTGCGAGCAGCCGCCGACCCGGATCGGCCGCCCGCCCGCCAGGCGCGGATGGCGGTAGGTCATGACCCAGCGCAGATAGCCCTCGCAGTCGCCGATCTGGTCGAAACCGTGAAAGTCGAAGCGCAGTTCGCTGACATTGGCATACAGTTCGCCGAACAATTCACGCAATTGCGTCAGTCCCTGCACTTCGTGCAGCGGATCGGTGAAATGGATGTCGTCACTGTACAGGTCGCCGAGGCGGTGCAGGTTGTCTTTGTCCAGTTCGGCGAACCCGCGGGCGAAGCGGCGCAGGAATTCACTCATGGCCCTCTCCTGTAGACGAGCGGGACGGCAGGTTCTTGAAGGCCGCCAGCGCCCGCTCCCGCGAGGTGCCCAGGTTGACGATCGGCGCCGGGTAGTCCGCCACGCCGAACAGGCCGCCGAGGGCGGCGGGGTTGTGCACGTCCTTTTTGTTCAGCCCGGCCAGTTGCGGCAGCCAGTGCTTGATGAACACGCCTTCGCCGTCGAATTTCTCCGACTGGCTCAGCGGATTGAAAATGCGGAAGTAGGGCGCCGCATCGGTGCCGGTCGAGGCACTCCACTGCCAGCCGCCGTTGTTCGCCGCCAGGTCGCCGTCGATCAAGTGGCGCATGAAGAAACGCTCGCCCTCGCGCCAGTCGATCAGCAGGTTCTTGGTCAGGAACATCGCCACCACCATGCGCAGGCGGTTGTGCATCCAGCCGGTCTCCAGCAATTGGCGCATGGCCGCGTCGATGATCGGCAGGCCCGTGCGCGCCTCTTGCCAGGCCGCCAGGTCATCCGGCGCGTCGCGCCACGGCAGGGCTTCGGTTTCCGGGCGGAAGGCGCGATGGCGGCAAACCCGTGGGTAGCCCACCAGGATGTGCTTGTAGAACTCGCGCCACAGCAGCTCGTTGATCCAGGTGACGGCGCCGGCCTTGCCGCTTTCGAACTCGCCCTGGTTGCTTTGCAGCGCGGCGTGCAGGCATTGGCGCGGCGAGAGGACGCCGGCGGCGAGGTAGGCGGACAGCTGGCTGGTGCCGGGCTTGGCGGGGTAGTCGCGCTCGCTCTGGTAATAGTCGATCTGCGCGTCGGCAAAGGTGTCGAGGCGTCTGTGGGCTTCGGCCTCGCCGGCGGGCCAGAGGGCGCGCAGGGATGGGCCGGGAGGCGCAAACCCTGCGACGGCGTCGGGCACCGGATCGCTGGCGATCGCAAGCGGCGCCTGCTTGCCCGGCGCTTTCACCAACGACGGCATCGAACGGTGCAGGCGTTCGTGGCAAACCTTGCGGAACTGGCTGAACACCTGAAAGTAGCCGCCGGTTTTGGTCAGCACGCTGCCGGGCTTGAACAGCAACTGGTCGAGATGGCTGGTGAACGCGATGCCTTCGGCGTGCAGGGCCAGGGCGACGGCGGCGTCCCGGCGGCTTTCGTGGAGGCCGTATTCCTCGTTCACGTGCACGGCCTCGATCCGCAACTGCCGGCACAGCTTGAGCAGCACCTCGGGCGCCCGGTCCCAGCGCGTGGCGGTGCGGATCAGCAACGGAATGTTCAGCTCGCCCAGGGCCGCGCTCAATGCGCGCAGGTTGCGCAGCCAGAAATCGACCTTGCAGGCGGCATCGTCATGGGTCAGCCATTGTTCGGGGCTCAACAGGTACACGGCCACGGTAGGGCCCCGGCCGGCGGCAGCGGCGAGGGCGGTGTTGTCATGTCGGCGCAGGTCGCTGCGCAGCCAGATCAATTGCATGGTGCCTTGTTCCAACCTCATTCAGATCAACCCGCACTGAAGGAGTCCCTGGTGGGCCGACAAGGGATCCTCGGCCAGGGACAGATCAGTGTGATCGCAAGCTTTGCCGGACAGCTCGGCGTGGTGGATGCGCACCGTCGCTCCGGCGATCATTGTCGGGCAGCCGACGCCGCCCAACAGTTTCGGCAACTGCGCCAGGTTCAGGGCCTTGCTGGAGTACAGCAGGACGCCCCGCGCGCGCATGTGTTCGGCCGCCATCGCCAGCTCTGCGGGCGGTACCGGCCAGTCGAACACCTGAACCGGACAGTCGCTGCCGCTGATCAGCCAGGCGCAGAGCCACAGGCGCGGCTCCAGCGCCAGGTCCGACTGGTTCACCAACAGCAGCGGCGCCGTGCGCAACTGGCGATTGTTATGGTAGATGCGTGCGCCGAATTTGCTGCGCAGCCAGGAATAAAAGAACACCCGCTCCATCTCGCTGCCGAACTGGCCCTGCCAGCGCTGTTCGAGCGCCGCCAGCAGCGGCATCAGCAACTGTTCGCACAGGGTGCGCGGCGGGTACAGGGCCATGGCCTGGTTGAAGCCGTCGTCGAGGCTGCGTTCGTTCAATTGCGTGATGGCCGTCAGCAGGTTCTGCAGCTGTGGCTGCCAATCGCTGGTCGCCGTTTCGTTGAACGCTTGAGGGGTGTCGAGCAGCGGCTTGACCTGGCTCACCGCGACGCCGCGGTCGAGCCAGGTGAGGATTGCCCGGATGCGCTGCACGTGTTCGGCCGAGTACAGACGGTGCCCTTTGGGGGTGCGCTGCGGCACCACCAGGCCGTAGCGGCGCTCCCAGGCGCGCAGGGTGACGGCGTTGACCCCGGTCTGGCGCGCCACCTCGCGGATCGGCAACCAGCCGTCGTCCAGGGCTTTCTTGAAATCCGCGCCCAGGTCTTCCCGGGCGCTGGTGTCGGGTGTGGCGTTCATCAAATGGCGTTTCGCAAGCTCAGGTTTTCGGGGTGCGGCTGCAGGTACACCTGCTGCGCGATGTAAGGATCGGGATGCCGGCGCAAGTGGTGCTTGAGCAGCGTCAGGGGCACCACCAGCGGCACGATGCCGTGGCGGTATTGGCCGATGACCTGCTGCATTTCCTGTTTGTCCGCCGCGCTGATCGCCTGCTTCAGGTAGCCGCTGATGTGCTGCAGCACATTGCTGTGGGTGCCGCGCGTGGCGCATTTTTTCAGGGCGGCCATCAATTCGCTGAAGTAGCGCGGGGCGACCGTCGCCGGATCGGTGTGGCCCATGCTGCCCAGCAGATGGCCGAGCGCCTTGTAGTGGACGGGGCTGTGGGCCATCAGCAGGTATTTGTAGCGCGAGTGGAATTCGGTGAGCGCCCGGCGGCTCAGGCCCTCTGCGGCCACGGTCTGCCAATCGCGGTAGGCGAACACCCGGGTGATGAAGTTTTCCCGCAGCACCGGATCGTTCAAGCGTCCGGCTTCCTCCACCGGCAAGTCCGGGCGCCCGGCGCAGAAGGCCTGTGCGTAGATCCCGCGTCCGCCGCCGACCGGCGCGCCGTTGGCGTGGTAGACCTTGACCCGCTCCAGCCCGCAGGACGGCGACTGCTGCATGAAGATGTAGCCGCAGATGTCCTCCAGCCCGGCGGCCATGGCCTGTCCGTAATCGGCCAGGTCCTGGGTGACGTCGAGCCGGCGGTCGACGGTGCCGAGGGCTTGCGGATGGTCCGGATCGCCCACCAGCCGGATAGGCTGCCGGGGCGTGCCCAGGCCGATCGCCACTTCAGGGCACAGCGGCACGAACTCAAAGTAATCGCTGAGGGTGTCGGTGCACAGCCGGGAAGCCTTGTGCCCGCCGTTGTAGCGCACTTCGGCGCCCATCAGGCAGGCGCTGACGGCGATCTTGGGGGCTGAGGGGCAGTGGTCGGGCATGGCGACACCTTGAATCGAAGACCTATACAGAATCTAAATTCTGTACAACATTGTCTTCAGCATAGATTCAAAGGTGTACAAGTCAAACGGTTTGTATAGATTTTTGCGCGAGCAGCGCATCCCGGCGGAGCGCGCCTGCCCGCGATGGCGAGCCGTCCGGGCTACTGCAAGTGCGCGTGCAGCCTGCGCGCCGCTTCCTGGCCGCTGAGCCAGGCGCCTTCGACGCGTCCGGACAGGCACCAGTCGCCGCAGGCGTACAGGCCCAGGTCAGCATCGGCCAGGGTGCCCCATTCGTGGCTGCTCGCCGGGCGGGCGTAGAGCCAGCGGTGGGCGAGGCTGAAGACCGGTGCGGGCATGGCGCTGTGCAGCAGTTCGGCGAACGCGCCGTGCAGGTGTTCGATCACCGCTTCCTTCGGCAGGTCGATGTGCTGGCGGCTCCAGGCGCTGCTGGCGTGCAGCACCCAGGTGTCGAGGGTGGTGTCGCGTCCCGGCTTGCTGCGGTTGCGCGCCAGCCAGTCGAGGGCGCTGTCCTGGACGAAGCAGCCTTCGATGGGGGTGTCCAGCGGTGTCTCGAAGGCCAGGGCGACGGCCCAGGTCGGCTCCATCTTCACCCCGGCGGCGGCCCCGGCGAGTTTAGGTGCGGCGGCCAGCAGCGCCGTGGCCTGCGGGGCCGGCGTGGCGATCACCACATGGCTGAACGGTCCGTGGGTGAAGCCTTCGGCGTCCTGCAGGTGCCAGTGTTCTTCGCCGCGGTAGACCTCGGTGATGCGGCAGGCGAAATGCACCTCCAGGCCTTCGAGCAGGCCGCGGGTGATGGCGCTCATGCGCGGCGTGCCGACCCAGCGGGTCTGTTCGTCCGGCGACAGGTTCAGTTGCCCGCCGTGGAAGGTGTAGAGCTGCGGCGCCCATTCGGCGACCCAGCCGTTGCTCTGCCAGCGCTGCACTTCGGTGACGAAGCGCCGGTCGCGGGCGGTGAAGTATTGGGCTCCCATGTCCAGCGCGCCGGCATCGCTGCGCTTGCTCGACATGCGTCCGCCGCTGCCGCGGCTCTTGTCGAACAGCTGGACGCTGTGCCCGGCGTCCGTCAGGGCCTGGGCGGCGGAGAGTCCGGCGATGCCGGTGCCGATGATTGCGATAGGTACAGTCATAGGGGCCTCGTTTACCTTTCTGTACAGACTACGCCGTGGTTGAAAGCTGTACAATTTTGTTTTCTGGTATAACTTCCAGCGATTTCGTTCTGACAGCTTGGCCTATTGTTAAACAATAGAGCCCGCCCGATAGAAAAGATCCCTGCCTATAAAAATAGACTAGTGATCCGGGATAAACGCCACGCGAGGAAGATGTCATGCACATATTGCTGACCGGCGGTACTGGTTTGATCGGGCGGCAGCTCTGTCGGCACTGGCTGCAGCAGGGTCATCGGTTGACCGTGTGGAGCCGCCGCCCGGAAAAGGTCGCCGCCCTCTGCGGTGCACAGGTGCGTGGCATTGCGCGGTTGCAGGACCTGGACGACGGGCCGCTGGACGCCATCGTCAACCTCGCCGGCGCCCCCATCGCCGACCGGCCCTGGACGCACCGGCGCAAGGCCTTGCTGTGGAGCAGCCGCATCACCCTGACCGAAACCTTGCTGGCCTGGCTTGAGACCCGTGCGCAGAAGCCGTCGCTGCTGATTTCGGGCTCGGCGGTGGGCTGGTACGGCGACGGCGGCGAACGGGAGCTGAACGAAACGGCTTCGCCGGTGATCGACGACTTCGCCAGTCAGTTGTGCATCGCCTGGGAAGAGACCGCGCAACGGGCCGAGGGCCTGGGCATCCGCGTGGTGCTGGTGCGCACCGGGCTGGTGCTGTCGGCCGAGGGCGGCTTTTTGTCGCGCCTGCTGTTGCCGTTCAGGCTCGGGCTGGGCGGGCCGCTGGGCAACGGCCGGCAGTGGATGCCGTGGATTCATGTCGACGATCAAATCGCCCTGATTGATTTTCTTCTGCACCTCAACGGGGCCAACGGTCCTTATAATGCCTGCGCGCCGAAACCGGTGCGCAACCGCGAGTTCGCCAAGACCCTGGGCCGCGTGCTGCACCGCCCGGCGTTCATGCCGATGCCGGCCCTGGCGCTGAAGGTCGGGCTCGGCGAGCTGTCGCAACTGCTGCTCGGCGGCCAGAAGGCCATGCCGGCACGCTTGCTGGAAGCAGGATTCACTTTCCGGTTCACGGATTTACGCGCGGCCCTGGACGATATCGCCCGCCGCCTCTGAAATAGGATGTTGCATGACCGATCACGCCTTGCTTCTGGTCAACCTGGGTTCGCCGGCCTCCACCTCGGTGGCCGACGTGCGCCGCTACCTCAATCAGTTTCTGATGGATCCCTACGTGATCGACCTGCCTTGGCCGGTGCGGCGTCTGCTGGTGTCGCTGATCCTGGTCAAGCGCCCCGAGCAGTCGGCCCACGCCTATGCCTCGATCTGGTGGGACGAAGGCTCGCCGCTGGTGGTGCTCAGCCGCCGCCTGCAGCAGCAGATGACGAAGCAGTGGGCCCATGGCCCGGTGGAGTTGGCGATGCGTTACGGCGAGCCGTCCATCGAGTCGGCGCTGGTCAGGCTGGTGGCCGCGGGGCACAAGCGCATCACGCTGGCGCCGCTGTATCCGCAGTTCGCCGACAGCACCACCACCACCGTGGTCGAAGAGGCCCGCCGCGTGCTGCGCGACAAGCGCCTCGACGTGCAGCTGTCGGTGCTGCAGCCGTTCTACGATCAGCCGGAGTACCTCGATGCGCTGGTGGCCAGCGCCAGGCCGCACCTGCAGCAGGATTACGACCACTTGCTGCTGAGTTTCCACGGCTTGCCGGAGCGGCACCTGAAGAAACTCAACCCGGGCCACAGTTTCGAAGGCGGCGGCGACTGCTGCGCGGGTGCGCCGCCGGAGGTGGTCGCCACCTGTTACCGCGGCCAGTGCCTGCGCACCGCCGCCGAGTTCGCCAGGCGCATGGGCATTGCGGACGGCAAGTGGTCGGTGTCGTTCCAGTCGCGCCTGGGGCGCGCGAAGTGGATCGAGCCCTACACCGAAGCGCGGCTGGACGAGCTGGCCAAGAGCGGCGTGAAGAAGGTGCTGGTGATGTGCCCGGCGTTCGTGGCCGATTGCATCGAAACGCTGGAGGAGATCGGCGACCGCGGCAAGGAGCAGTTCCTTGAGGCGGGCGGGGAGGAATTGGTGCTGGTGCCGTGCCTCAATGACGAGGCGCAGTGGGCGAAGGCGCTGGCGACCCTCTGCGAACGGGCGCCGTTGGCGTTGTGACTGTGGCGAGGGAGCAAGCGCCCTCGCCACAGAGATGAAGCCGCTGTCAGATCAGCGGCTCATCCGCTTTCTTGTGCTTCCAGCTGTCGTTGCCCGGCAGGATCAGGTTCAGCGCAATCGCCACCACCGCGCACAGCGCGATGCCTTTGAGGCCGAAGTCGTCCGGGCCGTTGCCGGTGCCGATCAGCACGCCGCCGATGCCGAACACCAGGGTCACGGACACGATCACCAGGTTGCGCGCCTCGCCCAGGTCGATCTTGTGGCGGATCAGGGTGTTCATCCCCACCGCCGCGATCGAGCCGAACAGCAGGCACAGGATCCCGCCCATCACCGGCACCGGAATGCTCTGCAGCAGCGCGCCGAACTTGCCGATGAACGCCAGGCTGATGGCGAAGATCGCCGCCCAGGTCATGATCTTCGGGTTGTAGTTCTTGGTCAGCATCACCGCGCCGGTGACTTCGGCGTAGGTGGTGTTGGGCGGGCCGCCGAACAGGCCGGCCGCCGTGGTGGCGATGCCGTCACCGAACAGGGTGCGGTGCAGGCCCGGCTTCTTCAGGTAGTCGCGGCCGGTCACGCTGCCCACCGCGATCACGCCGCCGATGTGCTCGATGGCCGGCGCCAGGGCCACCGGGACGATGAACAGGATCGCCTGCCAGTTGAACTCCGGTGCGGTGAAGTTCGGCAGGGCGAACCACGGCGCCGCGGCGATCTTGGCGGTGTCGACCACGCCGAACCAGAACGACAGCGCAAAGCCCACCAGCACGCCGGAGATGATCGGCACCAGGCGGAAAATGCCTTTGCCGAACACCGCCACGATCAGCGT
This sequence comes from Pseudomonas ekonensis, assembly GCF_019145435.1. Taxonomy (NCBI): domain Bacteria; kingdom Pseudomonadati; phylum Pseudomonadota; class Gammaproteobacteria; order Pseudomonadales; family Pseudomonadaceae; genus Pseudomonas; species Pseudomonas ekonensis. Next base: position 396,602 of record NZ_JAHSTS010000001.1, read on the forward strand.
GGTCAGCAGCGCCGGCATCGAGATCATCATCGCGGTCTGGTAGTGGATCAGCTCGGAACCGTCGCCGGCCTTGCCCATCGCCATGTTCGCGGCGATCGGCGCCATGGCCAGGCCGATGGAGATGATCACAGGGCCGATCACCACCGGCGGCAGCAGGCGGTCGATGAACCCGGTGCCCTTGATCTTCACGGCCAGGCCCAGGAAGGTGTAGACGAAACCGGCCGCCATCACGCCGCCCATGGTCGCGGCCAGGCCGAACTGGCCCTTGGCGAGAATGATCGGGGTGATGAAGGCGAAGCTCGAGGCCAGGAATACCGGCACCTGACGCCCGGTGACGATCTGGAACAGGAGGGTGCCGAGGCCTGCGGTGAACAGCGCCACGTTCGGGTCAAGCCCGGTGATCAGCGGCATCAGCACCAGGGCGCCGAAGGCCACGAACAGCATCTGTGCGCCGGACAGCACCTGGCGCCAGAGCGGATCGTTGAACTCGTCCTGCATGGTCACGCGTCCTTCTGCTTGGTGCCGAAGATCTTGTCACCGGCATCGCCAAGCCCCGGGATGATGTAACCGTGCTCGTTCAGTTTCTGGTCGATGGAAGCGGTATAGATGGTCACGTCCGGGTGAGCCTGCTCGACCGCGGCGATGCCTTCGGGCGCGGCGACCAGCACCATGGCGCGGATGTCCTTGCAGCCGGCCTTCTTCAACAGGTCGATGGTGGCGACCATGGAACTGCCGGTGGCGAGCATCGGGTCGATGATCATCGCCAGGCGCTCGTCGATCTCCGGGACGAGTTTCTCCAGGTAGGTGTGGGCCTGCAGCGTCTCTTCGTTGCGGGCCACGCCCACGGCGCTGACCTTGGCGCCCGGGATCAGGCTCAGCACGCCTTCGAGCATGCCGATGCCGGCGCGCAGGATCGGCACGACGGTGATCTTCTTGCCGGCGATCTTCTCGACCGACACGGTGCCGCACCAGCCTGGGATGTCATAGGTCTCCAGGGGCAGGTCTTTGGTGGCTTCATAGGTCAACAGGGCGCCGACTTCCTGAGCGAGCTCGCGGAAATTCTTGGTGCTGATGTCGGCGCGGCGCATGAGGCCGAGCTTGTGGCGGATCAGCGGATGGCGGATCTCGAGGATGGGCATGGGAAAGGCTCCGGCGGCGGGCAAAAAAACCGGCCTAGATTAATCTATCCGAGAGTGATGTCCTATAGGACATACAGTACGTTAGTCCACAAAAGCTTGATTCGGCCGTTCGGGATGCGTACCTTTGCCCGCTTTTCCAAACTAGCCCCCCCATATAGTCCCCCTGGAGAGCGCCATGTCCGCTGATCTCGAGCATATCCGTCAAATCATGCGAGAGGCTGACTGCCTGTACACCGAAGCTGAAGTCGAGGCGGCCATCGCCCGCGTCGGTGCGCAAATCAACGAGCAACTGGCAGACCGCAATCCGGTGGTGTTCTGTGTGATGAACGGCGGCCTGATCTTCTCCGGCAAACTGCTGACCCACCTGCAGTTCCCGCTGGAGTCCTCCTACCTTCACGCGACCCGCTACCGCAACGAAACCACCGGCGGCGACCTGTTCTGGAAGGCCAAGCCGGAAGTCTCGTTCATCGACCGCGACGTGCTGATCATTGACGACATCCTCGACGAGGGCCACACCCTGGGCGCGATCATCGACTTCTGCAAGCACGCCGGCGCCCGTCAGGTGCACACCGCCGTGCTGATCGACAAGGACCACGACCGCAAGGCGCGTCCTGACCTGAAGGCCGACTTCGTGGGCCTGCCGTGCGTCGACCGCTACATCTTCGGCTACGGCATGGACTACAAGGGCTACTGGCGCAACGCCAACGGGATCTTCGCCGTCAAAGGCATGTAACCCCGCATCGATCTCCCTGCGGGAGCCGGCAGGCTGGCTCCCGCAGGGCCTCATGCCTGCTGATCCCCCCGCAAGCCCATGCTAGAGTGCTCGGCCCCGCCCCCGGAGCCTGTCATGAGCCTCTTGATCCGCAGCTGCGCCGCCCTGTTCCTGACCCTCAGCCTGCCCCTGGCCGCCGCGCCCCTGCACAGCCAGTTCCTGCCGCCGGACGACCTGACCCTGCGCGACGCCGAACCCGAACAGCAGCAACTGCTGCAGGTCACCGACTATTCGGTGGTGGTGGGGGCCCAGCGTCAGTCCAGTCAGCAGCCGATCCCGGTCACCTCGCCGCTGATGATCCGCCTCAAGGGCAAGTCCCTGAACAAGGGCGCGACGGTCACGCAGGTGCTGGTCAATTTCGACGGCGAAAGCAAAAGCCTGAAGAAGCCGGTGTATGACGACAAGGCCAAGACCCTCACGTTGTTCTACCCGCTGGCCCAGTACCGGGTGGTGATCGACCTGCTGCGCAACGACACGGTGTATGTCCAGTTCCTCAGCTACGCCAACGGCCACATCTGGGCCGATTTGCACACCGGGGCCGTGCGCTCGCGTTGAGCGCCGTGCCTGCGCGGGGGTAAACTGCCCGCCCCGTGAAATGTCCGCGAGCTGGAGTCGGCAATGCGTAAAGATAAGAAGCAAGTGATTGGTGACGAGATCGGCGATGAGCAGATCAAGCTGTTCCTGGACTTCGAGCCGGCCGATGCCACCTCGCCGTCGCTGCACAAGCTGATCAAGGCCTATCGCGGTCTGCGCATCGACGATTTCGAGCGTTTCCTGACGTTTTTCCTGGCCGCCGGCCTGGATCTGGACGGCAAGGACGAGCAGGGCAAGACCTTCGTCGAGCTGATCCGCGACCAGCGCAACGCGCCGGAGTACATCGAGCTGATCGAAAAGGCCCGCGTTTAAGATCACCGCCAATCCTGTGGCGAGGGAGCCAGCTCCCGCGCCACAAAAGCTGATTTTTCAGGCATGAAAAAACGCCCCGCACTCACTGAGAACGGGGCGTTTTTCATGGGGCGCGATCAAGCGAAGCTTGGGGTCTCGCTGCTTTCCTCGACCAGCTCCAGGGCGATGTTGTTCTGCGTGTTGATCTTGCGGTACAGCGCAGCATCGGTTTCCAGCGCCTTTTCACGGGCCGGGAAGATTTCCGCCAGTTTGGCGGCCCATTCGCCCTTGGCCTGGGCCGGGAAGCATTTCTCGATCAGCTCGAGCATGATCGACACGGTCACCGAGGCGCCTGGCGAAGCGCCGAGCAGGGCGGCCAGGGAGCCGTCCTTCGCCGCCACCAGTTCGGTGCCGAACTGCAGGATGCCGCCCTTCTTCGGGTCCTTCTTGATGATCTGCACCCGCTGGCCGGCCACTTCCAGGCGCCAGTCCTCGGCTTTCGCCTGCGGGTAGAAGCGGCGCAGGGATTCCAGGCGCTGCTCCATCGACTGCATCACTTCGCTGACCAGGTACTTGGTCAGGTCCATGTTGTTCTTCGCCACGGCCAGCATCGGGCCGATGTTGCCGGCGCGCACCGACATCGGCAGGTCCATGAACGAACCGTGCTTGAGGAACTTGGTGGTGAAACCGGCGTACGGCCCGAACAGCAGGGACTTCTTGCCGTCGACCACGCGGGTGTCCAGGTGCGGCACGGACATCGGCGGCGAGCCCACGGCGGCCTGGCTGTAGACCTTGGCCTGGTGGTGCTTGACCACTTCCGGGTTGTCGCAGCGCAGCCACTGGCCGCTGATCGGGAAGCCGCCGAAGCCTTTGCTTTCCTCGATGCCCGAAGCCTGCAGCAGCGGCAGGGCCGCGCCGCCGGCACCGAGGAACACGAACCTGGCGTCGACCTCGCGGCTGTTGCCGCTGTTGACGTCCTTGATGCTGACGGTCCAGCCGTTGCCGTTGCGCTTGAGGCCGGTCACGCGCTTGCAGTACTTGACCTGGGCATCGGGCGCGCTGGTCAGGTGCTTGAGCAGCTGGTTGGTGAGGGCGCCGAAGTTGACGTCGGTGCCGTTGAGCACGCGGGTGGCGGCCAGCACCTGATCGGCCGGGCGGCCCGGCATCATCAGCGGCATCCACTCGGCCATCTTGGCCTTGTCTTCGGTGTATTCCATGTCGGCGAACGCGTGGTGCTTGCTCAGCACCTTGAAGCGTTCCTTGAGGAACGACACGCCTTTGTCGCCTTCGACATAGCTCAGGTGCGGCACCGGGCTGATGAACGATTTGCTCGAGCCGAACGTGCCCTTGCGGGTCAGGTAGGACCAGAACTGCTTCGACACCTCGAACTGGGTGTTGATGTGCACGGCCTTCTTGATGTCGACGGTGCCGTCGGCAGCCTGCGGCGTGTAGTTCAGCTCGCACAGGCCGGCGTGGCCGGTGCCCGCGTTGTTCCACGGGTTGGAACTCTCCGCGGCTCCGGAATCCATCAGCTCGACGACTTCCAGCTTGATCGCCGGGTCGAGCTCCTTGAGCAGCACCGCAAGGGTGGCGCTCATGATGCCGGCCCCTACCAGAACTACGTCGACTGCTTCGTTATGCGCCATTTAACGCGTCTCCAAAATCTGCAGCACCAAATTGTCGGCATGGCTGCCAGGTGTTCCGGGGCAGGTCAGTGGCGCCCCAGGTAACCCATGGCCAGGATCGCCATGTCCGAATCTTCGCAATTTTTCGCAACTTCGACGGATGCAGACGGCCCGGCCTCATGAGCTCCATGAACTCATTTCGGCGCGCGGCTGGCAATTCGACTTATGGTCGAGTCATCCGTTCGTGCAACCAAATCCGTAGCGGACAGGCATCAGGCTCCGGTGTTCGAGGCGTACGCGGTCCTGTGTCGTTGGGCTGTTGTAGACGCTAATGGTGCATGTTCAGACGCAAAACTATTCATTTGCTCGCCACACTCTTGTGAAGTTGTGAAAACCCGTTTTTTTCACGCTCTTTTGAAGACGTGAACCTCAAAAAGGGCTGCCCCGGCCGGGCACCGTGCCCGGATGGATGGCCGCCGGTGAACACGGGGCGGGCAACACGGGCAAACAACTCAGTGACCGAGCGTCATGACAGCTCTGCAGATTCGCGAAAAGCGGGTTTTTGCCTGGGAAACAGCAAGCGCGCCGGCTTCACTCGATCTGTGTGGGCGGCTCTCTGTGGGCGGTTTTGGATGTCGATGCAAGCGCATTGACGCTGTTGCGGGGCCCGATCAGGAGACGACCTTATAATCGGGGGGAGATTGTATCGAAGAAATGCGGGGATTTGCTCGTGTTTGATGACTTTTATTAGGCATCCGGTCAGATGCCGAAAACCGCCTGCGCCCGTGCGCGCGGCCGTGACGCTTCGACGCGGGCGCTGGCCGGCAACGGCTTGTGCAGCCAGTTGAGGCGAATTTCCTCGATTTCCACCCAGCCTTCGCCCATCGGTTGCAGGCTGCATTGCTTGAATGCCTGGCAATGGCCGTTGCGGTCGAGCAGGGCGAAGCTGCGGTGCAGGGGGCGCGGCGCGAAGAGCGAGATCAGATGGCGCATGGCGAAATACCTTTTGGAGTGCGTGCTGCGAAGGTTGCCGCCAGGCCATGACGTCATCGTGTAGGGCCGGTGAACAATGTGTGACAGGAACCGCCCAGGGCCGGGCCTGTCTGAGATTCCGTGCTGGTGGGCCGCAGTGGCCCGCCGCTATACTGCCGGCCTGTCTGTGCCTGATTCTGGAGAGAAGAGCATGTTGCAACGCCTGTTGTTCGGTTTGATCACAGTGACCGGTTTGACCCTGGCCGGCTGCGCCCACAGCCCGCAACAGCTGAGCCCGGAACCGAAGCTGACCACCCAGCTGGCGCCGGTCGGCCATGGCCAACCGGTGGTGGTGCGCGTGGTGGACGGCCGTCCGTCGCCGACCCTGGGCACCCGTGGCGGCCTCTACCCTGAGACCAGCGCCATCACCGTGCAGCGCGAACAGATCCTGCCCAAGCTGCAGGCTCAGGCCGAGGCGGCCGTGCGTCTGCTGGGCTTCACCCCGTCCAACGGCGCCATGAACGCGCCGCAGTTGACCGTGACCCTGACCGAGCTCAAGTACCAGTCGCCGAAGGAAGGCATGTACGTGACCGAGGCCACCATCGGCGCGACCTTCCGCTCCGACGTGCAGAGCGGCGGCCGCCGCTACAGCGGCCGTTACGGCGCGTCGCTGGATCAGCGCTTCGGCATGGCGCCGAACCAGGAAACCAACACCAAACTGGTCAGCGACGTGCTGAGCGACGCCTTGACCCGTCTGTTCAAGGATCCGAGCATCGGCCAGATCCTCGCCGAGTAAGCGGTTCGCCTGAGGCAGAAAAGCCCGGCGCCAGCGATGGCCCCGGGCTTTTTCATGTCCGCCGCCGGGCGCTGTCCCTTGTAGGAGCGAGCTTGCTCGCGATGAGGGTGTCTCAGGCGGCATCCGTATCGGATGTCAGGCCGCCTGGGAGTAGAAGTCCAGCACGCTGACGCCCGTCAGCAGGTCGGTTTCCGGCAGATCGGCGTGCTGATGGCCGCCGAGGGCGCAATACACCAGCCAGTGACGGTCCTGCACGTTGAACGCCAGGCTGCCGACGAGGGCCTGCTGTTCGTCGGTCGGGGTGATGAGGTAGAGGCGGTCCTGGTTTTCGGCGTGAAGCATGCTGCGTTCCGTGTCGGTTTCGAGGCGCGCATGGTGGCCGATGCAAATGACGAAGCCGTGACACAGGGCAACCATCGGTCGATTGCGCCGTTGTTTGTCGCAAAGGGTGGGGACACAGGGGAGGGTTGCGCTAGAATCCGCGCCGCGGTCGTCGGTCTGGCGTTCGCCATACCGGTTCCGTTCGAGGCTCGAAGATGTCGCTGCATTTGATGACGCTGTTCACCGCCCATCCCGCCAAGTTGATCAACCTGCTGGCCCTGGCGTTCGCCTTTCCGGGCAGTTGGCTGCTGCACGCGACCCGCCGCCGCGAGCAGCGCGCGCTGGCGAACATCGCCGCCCAGCGCCGGATCCAGCCGGACCGGGAGCCGGTGCTCGACTGGGCGACCCTGCGCATGAACCGGTTTTTCTACCGCTTCGGCTTCGCCTGCCTGGGCCTGGCGCTGCTGGTGTCCTGGATCAGCACCCGCGTCTGAAGGCCGTGCAGGCCCCGTGGGGTGAACCCGCCCCATAACGAAGAACGGCGCCCGAGGGCGCCGTTCTTGTCTCTGCCTACTTGTCTCTGCCTACAGCGGCAACCCCGCCTTGACCCGGTACTGGTTGCGCACCGGCGTCGCGTATTGCAGCACCAGGTACGGACGGTGCTCCTCGGGGCAGGCGTCCAGCCGGCGCTGCCATTCTTCCCGCGCCTTGGCCAGCTCATCGACGCCGAACACGTCGGCGGCCTTGGGCACCTGCAGCTGCGGATCGGCGTCCGCCCACTGCGCGTACGCCAGGTAATGCACCGGGAACAGGCGGTAGCCGCCGAGGATCTGCCGGTCCATCTCCACCGCCAGTTGCTTGGTGTCTTCGTAGAACGCCGTGATCGGCGCGGCGAAGTTCACGTGCACCCGGCCCTTGTAGCCGGTGATGCCCTTGGCGATGCTCACGTCGTCCTCGCCCGGCGCCTTGCTGTAGGTGCCGGTGGTGGCGCGGATGTACAGCTCGCGGGCCTTGGCCTGGTCGCACGGGTCGTACTCGTAGCTGATCGACACCGGGGTCAGGTTCAGCGACTGGATGACCTCGCCGAACGGCTCGTCCTTGCGGCTCATGTGGAACATCTTGAGGATCGCCGACTCGGTGCGGTCGTCGCCGTCCTTGGCCCGGCCCTCGGCCTGGGCGATCCAGATCGAGGCGCAATCGTTGCGGATCGAATGGTTGATGTACGCCGACAGCAGCTGGTACGCCGCCATCTTTTCCCGGCGCCCGGTGATCGAGCGGTGCACGATGAAGCTCTTGTTCAGGCGCATCAGGTCGCTGACGAAGGGCTTTTGCAGCAGGTTGTCGCCGATGGCGATGCGCGGGGTCGGCAGGCCGGCGTGGTACACGGCGTAGTTGACGAAGGCCGGATCCATCACGATGTCGCGGTGGTTGGCGATGAACAGGTAGGCGCTGCCTGACTTGAACTGCTCGACGCCGGTGTAGGTCACGCCGTCGGTGGCCCGCTCGATGGTGTGGTCGACATAGAACTCGACCTTGTCCTGCAGGGTGGCCACCGAGGTCACGCCGGCGAACTCACGGCGCAGCCGATGGGCGATGAGGGGCTTGAGCATCCAGCCCAGGGCACCGGCGAAACGCGGGAAGCGGAAGTGGGTGAGGATATCTAGAAACGCCTTGTCGCCGAGCAGCCGCGCCAGTACCGCAGGTACTTCGCTGTCGTCGTAAGGTCGGATGGCATCGAATTCGCCCATCATGCTCTCTTGTTGGAAACGGCTAGGGTAAGTAAAGGTGTTGATCGAAAACCAACGGGGCACGGTCTGAAAAGGTAGCCAGACAAAAAAGGCCCTGCAAACAGACCGGCGATTATACGCACAAGTCACTCGGGAGACCGCGATGCTGGAAGCCGCACATTATGATTGCCCGTACTGCGGGGAAGAGGTCGAGACCACCGTGGACCTGTCCGGCGGCGACCAGGAATACATCGAAGACTGCCAGGTGTGCTGCAAGCCGGTCCGGTTCGTGCTGCAGGTGCACGGCGAGGAGTGGTTGCTCGACGTGTACGGCGAAAACGATTGAGGGGCGCGCATGCAGCGGATCTACGAGCCGGAAAACCTGATGGAAGGCGAGATGCTCAAGGGCATGCTCGAAAGCGAGGGCATCGAGGCGCACCTGGTGGGGCGCGACCTGCTCGGCGGGGCGGGCGAGCTGCCGGTCTTCGGCCTGCTCGGGCTGTCGGTCGACAATGATCAGGCCGAGTACGCCAGCGAACTGATCCGGGCGTACAATGCCGCGCTGCCGCTGCCCGGCGATGAACCGGACAGCTACCCCGGTACGCTGGTCTGTTAGGCTGGCGTTCGATTTATTTGCGAGCCGTGTTGCCCCATGTGTGGACGTTATGCCCTGTTCCGCTGGAACCGTGATTTCGCGGCCCTGCCCGGTTTTCCTGCCGATCAGCAGGCGCAGTGGAACATTTCCCCCAACGACTCGGTGCTGATGCTGCGCGCCGAATCCGACGGTCAGCGCACGCTGGCCCGCGCCCGCTGGGGCCTGACGCCGCCGTGGCTGACCGACCTGTCCCGCACCCCGGCCCATGCCCGGGCCGAGACTGTGGCCGAGCAACCGATGTTCCGCGAAGCCCTGCGCCAGCGCCGTTGCCTGCTGCCGGCCAACGGCTTCTACGAATGGCGCGGCACCGCGCGCAAGCGGCCGTACTGGCTGACGCCGGGGGAGGGCGCTTCGCTGTTTTTCGCGGCGATCTGGGAAGCCTACCCGGTGCAGGAACAGGTGTGGCTGAGTACGGCGGTCATCACCCAGCCGGCCATGAGCCAGCGCCGGCCGCTGATTCTGGACGAGGCGGGGCAGGCGGCGTGGCTGGATCCGCAAACGCCGCTGCACGCCTTGCACGCGCTGCTGGCCGGCGAGCCCGTGGCGCTGCGCGAGCGGGTGCTGGCCAACCTGGTCAACGATCCCAAGCTCAACGGCCCGGAGTGCCTGACCCCGGCCTGACGCTCTGCCATCGCATGCGGAACGGTGTTCACTGCAAAACCCCGTGGGAGCGGGCTTGCCCGCGATGAGGCCGGCGCATCCGGCCCCTATGTGTCAGGCTGCCTCCCACCGTTTTTCACCACCGTCCCCCTGAGGGAGCGAGCCTGCTCGCGATCAGGCCCGCAGGGCCTTCCTGCCGGTCAGACCTTGAACTGATTGATCAACCGGCGCTGCTGCTCCGCCAGCTTGGTCAGGTCGGCGCTGGCCGAACTCGACTCGTCGGCGCCGCCCGCGACTTCGTTGGCCACCTGGCCGATGTTGATCACATTGCGGTTGATGTCGTCGGCCACCGCGCTCTGTTCCTCGGCGGCGCTGGCGATCTGGGTGTTCATGTCGTTGATCACCGACACCGCCTGGGTGATGGTCTCCAGCGCCTCGGCGGCCTTGGCCGCGTGCTGCACGCTTTCGTCGGTGCGGCTCTGGCTGTCTTCCATGACCCGCACCACTTCGCGGGTGCCCTGCTGCAGTTGCTGGATCATGCTCTGGATTTCTTCGGTGGCCTGCTGGGTCTTCTGCGCCAGGTTGCGCACCTCGTCGGCCACCACCGCGAACCCGCGGCCCTGCTCGCCGGCGCGGGCCGCTTCGATGGCCGCGTTGAGGGCCAGCAGGTTGGTCTGTTCGGCGATGGCGCGGATGGCGATGAGGATCGCGTTGATGTTCTCGCTGTCCTTGGCCAGCGCCTGCACCACTTCCACGGCCTTGCCGATCTCCACGGCCAGCACGCCGATCGACTTCGAGGTGTCGCTGACGATCCGCATGCCTTGGCTGGCGGCCTGGTCGGCATGGCTGGCCGCCTGCGCCGCTTGGGTCGCGTTGCGCGCCACGTCCTGGGCGGTGGCGGTCATCTCCTGTACGGCGGTGGCCACCTGGTCGATTTCGGCCATCTGCTTCTGCACGCCGATGTTGGTGCGGATGGCGATGTCGGCGGTGTGCTCGGACGAATCGCTGACGCTCTGCACCGACGTCACCACCTGGGTGATCATCGCCTGCAACTTGGCCAGGAATGTGTTGAAGCCTTTGGCGATCGAACCCAGCTCATCGCTGCGGTCGCTGCTCAGGCGGCGGGTCAGGTCGCCTTCGCCCTGGGCGATGTCGTCGAGCATGGTCACCATCTGCTTGAGCGGACGGGCGATGCCGTGGCCCACCAGCCAGATCACCAGCAGGCCGAGGCCGGCGATGACCAGGCCGACCATGGCCATGCCGAAGGTGTCGGACTTGCGTTGTGCGTCGAGGTCGCCCTGGAGCTTCTGCAGGTCGGCCATCACCGCGTTCAGCGGCAATTGCAGCATCAGGGTCCAGCGCGCATCGGTCTGGCCGATGCCGAACGGCAGGTACAGCTCGATCCGGCCCTGTTCCTTGCTGACGGTGTAGGTGACTTCGCCGCGCTTGAGATTGGCCATGTTGGCGATCTGCTGGCTGTCGAGGATGTCGCTGACCTTCTCGCCGAATTTGCTCGGATCCTTGGTGTAGGCCACGATCCGGCCGTTGCCGCCGATCAGGGCCATCTGCCCGGCGCCGGCGTACAGTTTCTGGTTGGCGGCCAGGAGCATCTCCTGGATGAAGTTCACCGACAGGTCGGCGCCGACGATGCCCTGGAACGCGCCGTTGAGCATGATCGGCTCGATGAACGAGGCGAGCATCACGACCTTGTCGCCGACCTTGTACGGCGCCGGGTCGATCACGCAGGACTTCTTGGTTTCCTTCGAGCACAGGTAGTACTCGCTGGCGCGCACGCCGGTGGACAGGACTTTCTGGTCGTCCACATCCACCAGTTTGTCCAGGCCCAGGGTGCCGTCGTCGTTGCGGAACCACCACGGCAGGAAGCGCCCGTTGGCGGCGTCGATGCCCACCACCTGGGTGCCGACGTAGGCGGCGTCGTTGTGGTCCAGGGCGTTCTTTTCCCAGCCGATGTAGGTGCCGAGGATCTTCGGGTTCTTCTCGACGTTTTCCTTGATCAGGCTGATCAGTTGCTCGCGGCTGACGGTCAGCCGGGGCTGGCCGTCGGCGCCCGGCGTGCCGAGCAGGGCGTTGACCCGCACCAGCCCGCCGGCGATCAGCAGCGGCGCTTCGAGCTCGCGCTGGATCTGGCTGACCTGGGTCTGCGCCAGGGATGTCAGGCGCTGTTCGATGACCTGCTCGAACTGGGCCTGGGTGCGTTCCTGCACCATGTCTTGCGTCCGGGCGCCGGAAAACAGCGCATACAGCACCAGCGCGGCCACCACGCTGAGAACGATGGCGCCGGCCAGGGCCGCCACGGAAAACTGGATCGACTTGAATTTCATGGGAGCTCCGCACGCAGGAAGACGTCTGCGCTGATGTATCGGCAGGAGGTTCGTCGGGCATGAGCGCAAAGTGTCGAGTTGACTGTTTTGGATGTGTCTGTGTCGCATTCAGAACGGTTCAGAACCTTTGTGCGGCAACGCAGTCAGTGCTGTGTGAATTTTTAGCGACTACAGTTTTTCCATCGTGCCGTGCAGTTAACAGGAGTCTTTGATGAACAAATCGCTGATGGCGGTCGTGCTGGGCTCGGTGTTGCTGCTCAACGGCTGTGAGACCGTGAACACGACCAGTGCAGGTGAGGTGGGCGTCAAGCGTCAGCAGCGCATGCTCACGCTGTTGTCCTCGCAAGAGCTGGACCAGATGTACGCCCAGTCCTATCAGAAAACCGTTGGAGAGGCGTCGGGCAAGGGCGCGCTGGACAAGACCAGCGCCGATGCCAGGCGTGTGCAGGCGATAGCCGACCGCTTGATCGCCCAGGCGCCGAACTTCCGTCCGGACGCGGCGCAGTGGCAATGGGAGGTCAATCTGATCAAGAGTGACGAGCTCAATGCCAATTGCGGCCCTGGCGGCAAGATCATTTTCTACACGGGATTGATCGATGGCCTGCAACTGACCGATGACGAAATCGCTGCGGTCATGGGCCATGAAATCGCCCACGCCCTGCGCGAGCACAGTCGTGAAGCGATGTCCAAGGCATACGGCATCGAATTGGCCAAGCAGGGTGCCACTGCGTTGCTGGGTCTGAGTTCGGAAAGCCTGGCCGCAGCCGATGCCGCCGTCAAATATGCCATGACCCTGCCCAACAGCCGCGCCAACGAAAACGAAGCCGACCTGATCGGCCTCGAACTCGCCGCCCGGGCCGGCTACAACCCGAACGCCGCGATCACCCTGTGGAACAAGATGAGCAAGGCCTCGGAAGGCGCGCCGCCGGAGTTCATGAGCACGCACCCGGCCTCGTCCAGCCGGATCGCCTCGTTGCAGGCAGCGATTCCGAAGGTGATGCCGTTGTACGAGAAAGCGCCGAAGTCCTGAAGGCGTTAGCTGCAAGCTTCAAGCTTCAAGCTGCAAGTGGGTGTAATCGCATCATTTGCAGCTCACGGCTTGTAGCTTGTAGCTTGTAGCTTGTAGCTTGAGGCTTGAGGCTTAAGGCTTAAGGCTTGAGCCATTTTCAGACCCAACCGCTGCTCTGCATCGCCTTGTACACCGCGACGATCGCCAGAATCATGAAGGCCGAAGCCGCCAGGCGACGGATCAGCGTCAGCGGCAGTTTCTCCGCCGCGAAATTCCCCGCCAGCACCACCGGCACGTTGGCGATCAGCATGCCGGCCGTGGTGCCGATGATCACCAGCCACAGCTCCGGGTACTGCGCCGCCAGCATCACCGTGGCGATCTGGGTCTTGTCACCGATTTCCGCCAGGAAGAACGCGATCAGCGTGGTCAGGAACGGTCCGAACTTGCGGGCCGTGCTGGCCTCGTCGTCGTCCATCTTGTCCGGCACCAAGGTCCACAAGGCCGTGGCGGCGAAACTGGCGGCGAGGATCCAGTGCAGGACGGAGTCCGAGAAGAAACTGCCGAACCAGGCGCCGACCGCACCGGCAGCGGCGTGGTTGGCCAGGGTCGCGGCGACGATGCCGGCGATGATCGGCCAGGGTTTGCGAAAGCGTGCGGCGAGAATGAGCGCGAGCAGTTGCGTCTTGTCGCCGATTTCGGCGAGGGCAACGATGGCGGTGGGAACGAGCAGCGAGTCCAGCATCAGGATTTCCTAAGGGGCGGGTCGACACGGCTATGACACGTACAGCCTTCCCGCCCCGGGTAAGGTGTGCGTGTCATAGGTCTTGTCAAACCCTGCGGTCCGTCTGGTGCGGACGCTGGGGTCGCATACGCCATGATCTGCGGATCAAGTGTGTTGACGTATGCCGGACGAGCTAGGCGCTCGTGGGAGACTACTCCCCTAGGACGGAGCGGATTCTGCCTAGGCAAATCCGATTGGGCAAGCACAAATTTTCAGGCCCGCTTGGCGCTGTAGATCCGGAACCCCTGGCCTTCGGCCCTCACCGAACAGGCGCCCAGATGCTCCTCGATCAACGGTTGGTACTTGAGGAAGCTGTTGGCCACCAGCCGTAGTTCGCCACCTGTTTTCAGATGTTTGGCTGCTTTTCGCAGCAGGTTTTCCGTCGCCTGGTAATCGGTGTGCACCCCGGTGTGGAACGGCGGATTGGTCAGGATCGCGTTCAGGCCCAGCGGGGCGGCATCGATGCCGTCGCCGGTCAGCACGTCGCCTTCCAGACCGTTGGCCGCCAGGGTCAGGCGGCTGCTGGCGGCGGCGAAGGCGTCGACGTCCAGCAAGGTCACCTGGGTGTCCGGGTAGCGACGCTTGACCGCAGCCCCCAGCACACCGGCGCCGCAGCCGAAGTCCAGCAGATGGCCGCCGGGCAGTTTGTCCAGGTGCTCCAGCAGCAGGGCGCTGCCGCGATCCAGCCGGCCGTGGCTGAACACGCCCGGCAGGCTGATCACCTTGAGCGGCCCTTCGGCCAGCGGCAGCTCATAGGTCTGGGCCAGGCTTTCCAGCGGTTTGGCCGCCGGCGCTTGGGCCACGGTCACTTGCCAGAGCTGGCAATGGCGGGCGCTGTCGAGCTTGCGCGGCTTGCCGAACGGATTGAGCTGCTTGGCCGCGCCTTCGATGCCGCCGCGTTTTTCCCCGACCAGGTACACCTCGCGCCCGGCCAGGCGCGCGGCCACGGCGTTGAGCAGGTAGTCGGTCAGGTCCTTGGCCTTGGGCAGAAACACCACTGCGCTGTCGAACCCGCGTTCCGGGGCGTGCACGCCGAAGTGGCTGCGCCCGGCGAACCGAGCCTCGAGCATGGCCTGATCGCCGGCATGCCAGCACCAGCCGAACGCGTCGGGCAGGCGCCCGAGCAGATCGTCGGCGGGCAGCCCGGCCAGCAACACCGACCCTTGGAATAATTCGGCCTGACGAAGCAGTACTTCACTGCGCGGATCCATAACTGCTCCTTGGAAAAAAAGTGTCGCAGTCTATCAATTGACGACCCGCAGCGCCTCACCGCTGAAGAACGCGTGGGCGTTTTCGGTCAGTTGCCCGACGATGCGCTGCCGCGCCTCGCGGCTGCCCCAGGCGTTGTGCGGGGTGACGATCAGGCGCGGAATGTCGGCGGCCAGCAGCGGGTTGCCGTTGACCGGAGGCTCGGTGCTCAGCACGTCGGTGGCCGCTCCGCCGAGGTGGCCGCTGCGCAGGGCGTCGGCCAGCGCCTGTTCGTCGATCAGGCCGCCGCGGGCGGTGTTGACCACGAATGCGCCGGGTTTCATCGACGCCAGTTCCCGGGCACCGATGAAATGGCGGGTGTGCTCGTTGAGCGGGCAGTGCAGGGTGAGGGCGTCGACCTGGGGCAGCAGCTCGGCCAGCGGCACGCGGTCCGGCCGCGCCGGCCGTCCCGGAATCTGCCCCGACAGCACGCGCATGCCGAACGCTTCGGCCAGGCGGGCCACCGCGCCGCCCAGTTCGCCGTGCCCGAGCAGGCCGAGGGTCTTGCCTTCCAGCTCGACGATCGGGTAGTCCAGCAGGCAGAACTGCTTCGCCTGCTGCCAGCGGCCTTCGCCGACAGCTTTTTGATATTCGCCCAAACGGGTGGCGAGGTTGAGCAGCAGCATGATCGTGTGCTGCGCCACCGACGGCGTGCCGTAGGCCTGGCAGTTGCACACGGTGATGCCGCGGGCCTTTGCGGCGGCCAGGTCGACGTTGTTGGTGCCGGTGGCGGTGATCAGGATCAGCTTCAGGTCCGGGTTGGCCGCCATGGCGGCCGCGTCGATGAGGATCTTGTTGGTGATCGCCACGGTGGCGCCGCTCAGGCGTTGGGCGACCTGTTCCGGCAGGGTCTGGGCGAACAGTTGCAGGTCGCTGAAGCACTCGCGCAAAGGGCTCAGGTCGAGATCGCCCAGATCCAGGGAAGGGTGATCGAGGAATACGGCGCGGCGGGCGTTCGTCATCAACTGTACCTTTTGTGCGGTGAACGGAAGGCGTAATCTGCCGAGCCTACCAGATGAAACAAATTGATACGCAACGGCTGAAGCCCGCCACGCTGGGGGCTCTGCTCTGCGGATCTGCCTGATTCGACCCAAAGGAGTCCCCATGTACTGGACCGAGTTCTTGACCGTTGCACTGATCCACCTGCTGGCCGTGGCCAGTCCCGGCCCGGACTTCGCCGTGGTGGTGCGCGAGAGCGTGACCCACGGCCGGCGTGCCGGCACCTGGACGGCGCTGGGCGTGGGCACGGCGATTTTCCTGCACGTGGGCTATTCGCTGTTGGGCATCGGCCTGATCGTGTCGCAGTCGATCGTGCTGTTCAACGCCCTGAAATGGGCCGCCGCCGCTTACCTGCTGTACATCGGCTACAAGGCCTTGCGCGCGCAGCCGGCGCCGGCCGTCACCGACGACCTGCACAAGGAGGCCGGCGAGCGCACCGCCCGCGGCGCGTTCACCTCAGGCTTCGTGACCAACGGGCTGAACCCCAAGGCCACGCTGTTCTTCCTGTCGCTGTTCACCGTGGTGATCAATCCGCACACGCCGCTGGCGGTGCAGGCCGGTTACGGGGTCTACCTGGCGGCGGCCACCGCGACCTGGTTCTGCCTGGTGGCGCTGCTGTTCAGCCAGCAGCGCGTGCGCGCCGGTTTCGCCCGCATGGGCCACTGGTTCGACCGAACCATGGGCGCGGTGCTGATCGCCATCGGCGTGAAGCTGGCGTTCACCGAGATGCACTGATCGACCCGAGCTGGTTGAGGGCGTTGAGGTACTCCCGGGGATTGTCCCCGAGCAAACGGCGGAACATCGCGCTGAACGCCCGCGCGCTGCCGTAACCCAGGTCCTGCGCCACGCGCTGCACGCTGTCCCCGGCGAGCAGGCGGGGCAGGGCTTCCATCAGTCGCAGTTGCTGGCGCCAGGCGTTGAAACTCATCTTCAGTTGCTGCTGGAACAGGCGCGCCAGTGTCCGTGAGCTGGCGCCGGCCTGCTGTGCCCAGTCCTCCAGGGTGTTGGGGTGGTCAGGGGTTTGCAGCAGCGCCAGGCAGATGCCTTGCAGTCGCCGGTCGGCGGGCATCGGAATGTGCAGCGGCAGGTTCTCCAGGCCGGCGAGCTCCTGCAGCATCAGTTGCTGGATCAGCGGATTTTCCGCGTGGGGCGGGCCTTGCACGGCGCGCAGGATCAGTTCGCGCAGCAGCGGCGTGACCGCCAGCACGCAGCACTGCTGGAGGCTGGCCGGCGACAGTTCGGGGGCGATGAACAGCGAACGCATCTGCACGTCGCCGGACATGAAGATCTCATGCGCGACCTCGGGCGGAATCCACACCGCACGGGTCGGCGGCAGCACCCAGGCGCCCTGGGCCGTGACCACCCGCATCACCCCGCGCACCGCATACAGCAGCTGCGCCTCGCGGTGCAGGTGCAAGGGCTGGTGGGCGCCGTCCAGGTAGTCCCGGGGGTAGGCACTCACCGGGCCGTGTTCGAAATGGCTGATCAACATGTCCGGTTCGATGACTTCATTGGCAGGTCTGCGCTTTTTCGCCAACTTAGCATAGCCGCTCACCACAACATCAAGCGTGCCGCCATGAACCGATCCGTCACCGTCATCCGCTACATCAACGCAGCCCATGTGATCGACCACATGTTCATGCTGATCTTCCCCGCCGCCGTGCTCGGCATGACCCAAGCCTTCGGGCTCGACTACGCCGCGCTGATCGGCCTGTCGCTGGGCGGCTTCATCGCCTTCGGCGCCTGCTCGCTGCCGGCCGGGTGGCTGGGCGACCGCTGGAGCCGGCGGCACATGATGCTGGTGTTCTTTTTCGGCATCGGCGCCTCGGCGATGTTCACCGGCCTGAGCGCAAGCCCCGCGATGCTGGTGACGGGCCTGACCCTGACCGGCGTCTTCGCTGCGATCTACCACCCGGTGGGCACCGCGATGCTGGTGGCCTATGCGCAGAACCGCGGGCGCGAGATCGGCATCAACGGCATGTGGGGCAACCTGGGGGTGGCGTTTTCGGCGCTGGTCACCGGATGGCTGGTGGCGCAGTTCGGCTGGCGTGCGGCGTTCCTGGTGCCGGGGGCGGTCGCCATCGCGCTGGGCATCGGGTTTGCCCTGCAGGTGCGCGACGAGCCGGTTCCTGCGCGTGCGCACACGGCGCTCAAGGGCGTCGCCGGCCAGCGCATCTCCATGGCGATGGTGTTCGGCGTGCTGGCGCTGGCCACGGCCACCGGCGGGGTGGTGTTCAATGCCACCACCATGACCTACCCGAAGCTGTTCCAGGAACGCTTGCATGAATGGTCCGCCTCGCCGCAGACCCTCGGGGTGGTGGTCAGCCTGGCCTACGCCTTCGGTGCCGTGGCGCAGCTGAGCATCGGCCGGGTGCTGCACCGGATCAGCCTGAAATGGCCGTTCGTGGTGTTGACCCTGTGCCAGGCGCCGCTGCTGCTGGCGCTGGCCCGGGTCGATGGCTGGGCGGTGATCGCCGTCGGCGCGGCGTTCATGTTCGCGGTGTTCGGCCAGGTCACGGTGAACGATTCGATGGTGGCCAACTTCGTCGCGCCGCACTGGCAGGCCCGAGTGTTCGCCCTGCGCTACTGCTTGTCGTTCGGCGCCAGCGCGACGGCGATCCCGCTGATCGCCTATGTCGAACCGCGCCATGGTTTCGCGGGCCTTTACCTGATCCTGGCCGGTTTTGGCGCCTTGACCTTCCTTGCCGCAGCGGTTTTCCCACGTACGCCTTCGGAAGAGGCTGTCGGACAAATGGCTTGAGCCGCTTCGGATGAACGCAAATGCTGGCGCAAAGCTAGCATTTGCGCCGCTCTGCAAATCATTCCTTTGGCTGATTTGACTGTCACGCAACGGTTCTAGAGTAGAGCTCTAATGCCAACACCGTGCCGTCAGAAAAGGGATTCCTATGTTGCAGACTCGCGTCATCCCGCCCGCCGAAGGGGCGTACCAGTACCCGCTGCTGATCAAACGGCTGCTGATGTCCGGCGCCCGTTACGAGAAGACCCGCGAGATCGTCTACCGCGACCAGCTGCGCTACAGCTACCCGACCCTGATCGAACGGGTCGCGCGGCTGGCCAACGTGCTGACGGCGGCGGGCGTGAAGGCCGGCGACACCGTGGCGGTGATGGACTGGGACAGCCATCGCTACCTGGAATGCATGTTCGCCATCCCGATGATCGGCGCGGTGATCCACACCATCAACGTGCGCCTGTCGCCGGAGCAGATCCTCTACACGATGAACCACGCCGAGGACCGCTTCGTGCTGGTCAACAGCGAGTTCACCGGCCTGTACCGGGCCATCGCGCCGCACCTGACCACGGTGGAGAAGACCCTGCTGCTGACGGACTTGCCGGAAAAGACCGCCGAACTGCCCAACCTCGTCGGCGAGTACGAGCAGCTGCTGGCCGCCGCGAGTCCGCGCTACGACTTCCAGGACTTCGACGAGAACTCGGTGGCCACCACCTTCTACACCACCGGCACCACCGGCAACCCGAAGGGCGTGTACTTCACCCACCGGCAACTGGTGCTGCACACCATGGGCGTGTCGACCATCATGGGCGCCATCGACAGCGTGCGGCTTTTGGGCACCAACGACGTGTACATGCCGATCACGCCGATGTTCCACGTGCATGCCTGGGGCCTGCCGTACGTGGCGACCATGCTCGGGCTCAAGCAGGTCTATCCGGGACGCTACGATCCGGAGTTCCTGGTCGAGCTGTGGCGCAAGGAGAAGGTCACCTTTTCCCACTGCGTGCCGACCATCCTGCAGATGGTGCTCAACGCCAAGGGCGCCCAGGGCACCGATTTCGGCGGCTGGAAAATCGTCATCGGCGGCAGCGCGCTCAACCGTTCCCTGTATGAGACGGCCAAGGCCCGCGGCATTCAGCTCACCGCCGCCTACGGCATGTCGGAGACCGGGCCGCTGGTGTCCTGCGCGCACCTGAACGACGAACTGATGGCCGGCAGCGAAGACGAACGCACCACCTACCGGATCAAGGCCGGGGTGCCGGGGCCCCTGGTGGAGGCGGCCATCGTCGACGCCGAGGGCAACTTCCTCCCGGCGGACGGCGAGACCCAGGGCGAGCTGGTGCTGCGTGCGCCGTGGCTGACCGAGGGCTACTTCAACGAGCCGCAGAAGGGCGCCGAGCTGTGGGCCGGCGGCTGGCTGCACACCGGCGACGTCGCCACGCTGGACGGCATGGGCGTGATCGACATCCGCGACCGCATCAAGGACGTGATCAAGACCGGCGGCGAATGGATCTCCTCGCTGGACCTCGAAGACCTGATCAGCCGTCACGTCGCGGTACGCGAAGTAGCGGTGGTGGGCATTCCCGATCCGCAGTGGGGCGAGCGGCCGTTTGCCCTGCTGGTGGTCCGCGAGGGGCATGAGATCGGGGCGCGGGAGCTCAAGGAACACCTCAAGCCGTTCGTCGAGCTGGGGCACCTGAGCAAATGGGCGATCCCGAGCCAGATCGCCCTTGTTACCGAAATTCCCAAGACCAGCGTCGGCAAGCTCGACAAGAAGCGCATCCGCCTCGACATCACCGAGTGGCAGACCAACAACAGCGCTTTCCTCTCCACGCTCTGAGCGTCCCCTGGCGCGCCGCAAACGGCGCGCCAGACACCCCCAAGCAAGCGCTTGGCTTGTGAAATCCGAATTTTCAGCCATCCTTGCCGTGCCGACATGGGTCGGACTGGCGAAAGGACTGTTCCAGAGTGGCCGGCAGCTGCAAATCACACTTTAGAGGGATCAAGCGATACCCCCTGCTGGCTATAGTCCGCTCAAGGATTTTTAAGAACGGGGCACACGCGCACACACTTGGGGCGATGCAATTTGGAGCGAATTCGGGCAGCCCTGGCGTCCGGTCCTTCAGGCGTTTTTAAAAGTACTCACTGCCATAACAATAATGCACATGGAGTAGCGTCGATGAATTCAGCTAACCAGTTCTGGCGCCGGGCTAAACTGCCTCTGGCCGTCAGTCTCGCCTCCACGCTCGCCGGGCCCGCATTCGGCGTCAGCTTCAACGTCGGTGAAATCGAAGGCCAGTTCGACTCCTCCCTGTCGATCGGGGCCAGCTGGTCGACCCAGCAGCCGAACAAGAACCTCATCGGCGTCAACAACGGCGGCCACGGCCTCTCCCAGACCTCCGACGACGGCCACGCCAACTTCAAGAGCGGCGAGACCTTCTCGAAGATCTTCAAGGGCATCCATGACCTGGAGCTGAAATACGGCGACACCGGCGTGTTCGTCCGGGGCAAGTACTGGTACGACTTCGAGCTCAAGGACGAAAGCCGCGAGTTCAAGGACATCAGCGACAACAACCGCAAGGAAGGCGCCAAGTCCGCCGGCGGCCAGATCCTCGACGCCTTCGTCTACCACAACTACTCGATCGCCGATCAGCCGGGCTCCGTGCGCCTGGGCAAGCAGGTGGTGAGCTGGGGCGAGAGCACCTTCATCGGCGGCGGCATCAACTCGATCAACCCGATCGACGTCTCCGCGTTCCGCCGTCCGGGCGCCGAGATCAAGGAAGGCCTGATCCCGGTCAACATGTTCTACGTGTCCCAGAGCCTGACCGACAACCTGTCGGCCGACGCCTTCTACCAGATCGAATGGGACCAGACCGTCGTCGACAACTGCGGCACCTTCTTCTCCCAGCCGGACATCATCGCCGACGGCTGCGACAACAACCTGCGCGTGCTGAACAAGCGTTCGCAGATCCCGGCCGTGGCCCTGGGGCCATTGGCGGCCAACGGCGTCGACGTCAACGAGGAAGGCGTGCTGGTGCGCCGCGGCGGCGACCGCGACGCCCGTGACGGCGGCCAGTGGGGCGCGTCCCTGAAGTACATGTTCGATCCGCTGGACACCGAATTCGGCGCCTACTTCATGAACTACCACAGCCGCGCGCCGATCTTCAGCGCCACCGGCGCGCCGCAGTCGGTGTACAACACCGCGCGCGGGCTGCCGGGGCCGTTCGCCGCGCTCGGGCCGCTGCTGGTGGCGGGCAACTCGCAGTACTTCGTCGAGTACCCTGAGGACATCCGCCTCTACGGCCTGAGCTTCTCCACCACCCTGCCCACCGGCACGGCGTGGAGCGGCGAGATCAGCTACCGGCCGAACGCGCCGGTGCAGCTGAACTCCACCGACATCCTGTTCGCCGGCGTGCGGCCGCTGGGCGGCGCCCTGACCAACGCTTCGCTGCTCAACGGCGTTCCGGGCCAGGACCTGCACGGCTACCGCCGCAAGGAAATCACCCAGTTCCAGACCACCCTGACGCACTTCTTCGATCAGGTGATGGGCGCCAGCCGCCTGACCCTGGTGGGCGAAGTGGGCGTGACCCACGTCGGCGGCCTGGAAAGCACCTCCGACGTGCGCTACGGCCGCGATCCGGTCTACGGCCCGGGCGAGTTGCCGGCCACCGGCGGCGTCGACACCTGCGTGGCGCTCAACACCAGCACCATCAACGGCGCAGGCCCCGGCACCCCGACCAACAACCGCAGCCGCAACTGCACCGACGAGGGCTTCACCACCGCGACCTCGTGGGGCTACCGCGGCCGGGCGATCTGGGAATACAACGACGTGTTCGCCGGCGTGAACCTCAAGCCGAACGTGGCCTGGTCCCACGACGTGAGCGGCTACTCGCCAGGCCCCGGCGGCAACTTCGAGGAAGGCCGCAAGGCCATCAGCCTGGGCCTCGACGCCGAGTACCAGAACACCTACACCGCGAGCCTGGCCTACACCAACTTCTTCGACGGCAAGTACACCACCGTGGATGACCGCGACTTCGTGGCCCTCAGCTTCGGCGTGAACTTCTAAGCACTGCATCTTCAGGACGAACGAATTTATGAAAATAACAAAGAGTCTGTTCCACGCCGGTGTTCTGGGCCTGTCGCTGCTGGCGACCGGCGTCATGGCGGCGGTGCCCGCCGCCGAAGCGGACAAGCTGGGCAAGAGCCTGACCCCGATGGGCGCCGAAATGGCCGGCAACGCCGACGGTTCGATCCCGGCCTGGAAACCGATGCCGAAGAACGCCGGCACGGTGGACAGCAAAGGGTTCCTGTCCGACCCGTACGCCAGCGAGAAGCCGCTGTTCACCATCACCGCGCAGAACGTCGACCAGTACAAGGACAAGCTCGCGCCGGGCCAGTACGCGATGTTCAAGCGCTACCCGGACACCTTCAAGATGCCGGTCTACCCGTCCCACCGCGGCGCCACCGTGCCGGACGCCGTGTTCGCCGCGATCAAGAAGAACGCCACCAGCACCAACCTGGTGTCCGGCGGCAACGGCCTGGAGAACTTCGACACCGCCGTGCCGTTCCCGATTCCGAAGAGCGGCGTGGAAGTCATCTGGAACCACATCACCCGCTACCGCGGCGGCAGCGTGACCCGTCTGGTGACCCAGGCCACGCCGCAGGCCAACGGCTCGTTCAGCCTGGTGTACTTCCAGGACCAGTTCGTGTTCCGCGACAAGATGAAGGACTACGATCCGGCCAACCCGGGCAACATCCTGTTCTACTTCAAGCAGAAAGTGACCGCGCCGGCGCGTCTGGCCGGTGGCGTGCTGCTGGTGCACGAGACCCTCGACCAGGTGAAGGAGCCACGTTCGGCGTGGGTCTACAACGCCGGCCAGCGCCGCGTGCGCCGGGCGCCGCAGGTGTCCTATGACGGCCCGGGCACCGCGGCGGACGGCCTGCGCACCTCCGACAACCTGGACATGTACAACGGTGCGCCGGACCGCTACGACTGGAAGCTCGAAGGCAAGAAAGAGATGTACATCGCCTCCGACAGCTACAAGCTCGACGATCCGAAGCTCAAGTACGCCGACATCATCAAGGCCGGCCACATCAACCAGGATCTGGCTCGCTACGAGCTGCGCCGCGTCTGGCATGTGGTCGCGACCCTGAAGGAAGGCCAGCGCCACATCTACGCCAAGCGTGACTTCTTCATCGACGAAGACACCTGGCAAGCGGCGGTGATCGACCATTACGACGGCCGCAACCAACTGTGGCGCGTGGCCGAGGCCCACTCGCAGAACTACTACAACGTCCAGGTGCCGTGGTACACCCTGGAAACCCTCTACGACCTGCAGTCCGGCCGCTACCTGGCGCTGGGCATGAAGAACGAAGAGAAGTCGGCGTACGACTTCGGCTTCACCGCCACCACCGCCGACTTCACGCCGAACGCGCTGCGTCAGGACGGCATCCGCTAAACCGCTGCAAACGAGGCCGCATCCTCGTGGAAACGCCCCGACCGGTTCGGGGCGTTTTTTGCCTGTGGCGTTTTTCCGTAGCCTTTTTGTAGCCATTTGTAGCAACCGCCTTCAATCCCTCTTCGTTTACGGCTAGTCTGCGGACATCTGCCACGCCGCCAACAGCCATTCGAACAAGAGCCGGCCATGACTGATCTGTCCCCGCTACCGGGTCCTGCAAGCGTTGCCGTCGCGGCACTGGACGGCCGTTTCTTCCGTCCGCCGCTGCCTGACGGCCATGTGTTGCGCCCGCGCCTGTGCGAGCGCCTGCGCGCCGGCCTCGGCGGACGGCTGTTGCTGGTCAGCGCCCCGGCCGGTTTCGGCAAAAGTTCGCTGGCGGTGGAGTTCTGCCAGAGCCTGCCGGCGCACTGGCAGAGCCTGTGGCTGGGCCTGAGCCCGCGGGACAGCGATCCGGGGCGTTTCCTCGAACGCCTGCTCGAAGGCCTGCAGGACTTCTTTGAGCAGTTGGGCAGCCGGGCGTTGGGGCTGCTGAAAATGCGCCAGCGCCATCAGCCGTTCGCCTTCGAAGAGTGGCTGGACGGCCTGCTCGACGAACTGGCGCTGCAGCTCGATCCTTCGGCGCCGCTGCTGCTGGTGCTCGACGATTACCACCTTGCCCAGGGGCCGGTGCTCGACCGTTGCCTGCAATTTTTCCTCAACCATTTGCCCGACGGCCTGCTGGTCATGGTCACCAGCCGCCAACGGCCGGACTGGCATCTGGCGCGCCTGCGCCTGTCGCGGCAACTGCTGGAACTCAACGAACAGGACCTGCGCCTGACCCGCGACGAGGCGCTGGCCTTGCTCGACCGCCACAGCAGCGCCTTGCGCGGCGAGGCGGTGGAGAACCTGATCCAGCGCAGCGAAGGGTGGGTCGCCGGCTTGCGTTTCTGGCTGCTGGCGGCGGCCGGGGCCGGCACCGAAGCGGCGCTGCCGCAGGCCTTGAACGGCGGGGAAGGGCTGATCCGCGACTACCTGCTGGAGGAGGTGATCGACTGCCTGCCGGCGGACGTGCAGGCCTTCCTCTTCGACACCGCGCCGCAGGAGCGCTTCTGCAGCGAACTGTGCGATGCCGTGCGCGAGGCCCACGACAGCGCCGAGATCCTGCGTTACCTGCTGGCGCATCAGGTGTTCCTGGTGCCGCTGGACGAGCACGGCCACTGGTACCGTTACCACCACCTGTTTTCCGACCTGTTGCGCAGCCGGCCTGCGGCCCATGCCATGGTGCCGCCGGCCACCTTGCACTTGCGCGCCTGCCGCTGGTTCAACGCCCAGGGCCTGCTGGACGAGGCGGTGGAGCAGGCCCTGCGCGCCGGGCACCTGGACGTGGCGGCGAACCTGGTGCAGAACCTGTCCGAGGAGCAACTGCTGGCCGAACAGAACGTCGGCATGCTGCTGCGCTGGAAGATGGACTTGCCCGACAGCCTGCTGATCAGCACGCCGCGGTTGATCGTGCTGTACAGCTGGGCCCTGGGCCTGGCCTGCCAGCTCGATGCCGCCGAGGAGCTGGCCAGCCACCTCAGCCGCTTCCTGCCGGCACCGTCGGCCACCGCCCAGAAATCGATGCTGGCGCAATGGCTGGCGTTGAGCGGGATCATCGCCCGGGGCCGCGGCCGGCGCGAGCTGACCCGGCAATACTGCAGCGAAGCGTTGGAGAGCCTTCCGGAAAAACGCTACGGGCAACGGCTGATGTGCCTCTCGACCCTGTCCAACCTGGCGATCGCCGACGGCGACCTCTGGCATGCCCGGCGCCTGAACCGCGAGTCCCTGGAGCTGGCGCAGCGGGTCGGCAATCCGTTGTTCGAGGCCCTGACCCACTATGACCGGGCGCGGGTGCTGCAGGCCCGGGGGGAAATCCTGCGGGCGCTCGAAGAGGTGCACCAGGGACTTGAGCGCCTGCGCGGGCTGTCGACGCAGCGCCTGTACGCCGTGCGGGCCCGGCTGACGCTGTACGAAGGTTTTCTCTTGGCCATGCGCCTGCAACCCCGGGCTGCGCGGGCACGGCTTCAGGCCGGCCTGAGCGAGGCGCGGGCCTGCCGCGACATCAGCGTGCTGATCGGCCACTGCGTGATCGCCCGGCTGGAGGGCAGCGCCGGCGAATTCGCCAAGGCCTTCGCCGAGCTGGCCGAAGCCGAGCGGCTGATGCACATCTGGGACGTTCCGCCGATCTACTACCTGGCGATGATCACCCTGGTCAAATGCGAACTGTGGCTGGCGCAGGGGCGCACCGACCTGGCCGAGGCCTGGCTGGCGCGGCTGGGGCAGACCTACACGGGCGAACGCGCCGCGGCGCCGCCGGAGTTCCATCCGCAGCTGCCGTTGCATGTCGAATTGCAGCAGGCCTTGCTGGATGTGATTCAAGGGCAGCCGATGCTCGCCGAAGGCCGGCTGAACGTGTTGCTGGAAAACGGTCAGCAAACCGGGCGGCAGTTGCTCAGTGTGATGGCGTTGACGCAGAAGGTCGCCCTGCTGCTGGGCGGCGGGCGGGAGCCCGAAGCGCGCAAGGCTTTGAGCCAGGCCCTGGATGCGGCCGCCGGCGGCGTGCTGCAGCCGTTCGGGCAACTGTTCGACGAGCATCCGGACTGGTTGCGCAGCCAATTGGCCGCAAGCCCGGTGGGCCGGCAATTGCTGGAGCTGTTCCCCCCGGCCCCCGCGCGTGCGGCGTTGGAGGCTCCGGCGGCTGAACTGTTGAGTTCCCGCGAACTGGCGGTGCTGCGGCTGATCGCCCAGGGCTGCTCGAACCAGGAAATCAGCGAACAACTGTTTATTTCGCTGCACACGGTCAAGACTCATGCCAGCCACATAAACAGCAAGCTGGGTGTGGAGCGGCGCACCCAGGCCGTGGCGCGGGCCAAGGCGTTGGGCGTGCTGGCCTGAGCGACCCGTCGCGGGCCCCCAATGAAAAACGCCCCGAACCGGTCGGGGCGTTTTTCGTTCAGTCACAGCTGCCGGGCGATCAGGACACCAGATCGTTGGCACTGAAGCTGTTGACGCCGACCAGCATGATCTCGAAGTCGGCGCCGGCGTTGCCGCTGACGTTGCCTGAGAGCACGTGATCGACGAAGCGCAGCTGGCCGGCGCCGGTGAAGGCGTTGGCGCCGATGAACGTGAAGCCGTTCATGCCGTTCTGCAGCAGGTTGGCATCGAAGTGGGTCAGGTCGATCTTGTCGCCTTGCAGGCTGCTGAAGTCGGTGATCACGTCGCGGTTGGCGCCGATCCCCATTTCATTGACGGCACGGAACACGAACGTGTCCGCCCCGGCATCGCCGAACAGGGTGTCCGCACCTGCACCGCCGTCCAGCACGTTGTTGCCGGCGTTGCCCCGCAGGACGTTGTTCAGCGAGTTGCCGGTGCCGCTGGTGGCGCTGCCGACCAGGTTGAGGTTCTCGAGGTTGGCGCCCAGGGTGTAGTCGATGTAGGAGTACACCGAATCGACGTCGCTGGCCGAAGGGCCCTGCTCGATGATCACGTCGCCGACGTTGTCGATGACGTAGCTGTCGCTGCCGGCGCCGCCGATCAGGGTGTCCGCGCCGGCGCCGCCGTTGAGGGTGTTGTTGCCGGCGTTGCCGATCAGGGTGTTGTTCAGGGCGTTGCCGTAGACGGTGAAGTCGCCGGCTCCGACGAGGGCGACGTCTTCGACGTTCTGCAGGTTGGCCAGTCCCAGGTCGATGGTGCCCTGGGCGGTCGCGTTGAACGAGATCTCCAGGCGGTCGGTGCCTTCGTTGGCCAGTTCCTGGACAAGGGCGAGTTCGCCGGCCTGGTCGATGCCGTAGGCGTCGTTGCCCTTGCCGCCGATCAGGGTGTCCACGCCGGCGCCGCCGACCAGCTGGTTGTCGCCGTCGTTGCCGATGATGACGTTGTTCAGCTCGTTGCCGATGCCGTAGATGTTGCCGGCGCCGGTCAGGGTGAGGTTTTCCACGTTGGCGCTGAGGGCGTAGTTCACGGAGGCGCGGACGGTGTCGATCTCGCTGGCCAGGGTGCTGGTCTCGCTGACCACGTCGCCGACGTTGTCGACGATGTAGGTGTCGTTGCCCAGGCCGCCGATCATCAGGTCGGCGCCGGCGCCGCCGTCCAGCACGTTGTTGCCGTCGGTGCCCCGGAGGGTGTTGTTCAGCGAGTTGCCGGTGGCGTTGAGGGCGCTGCCGACCAGGTTGAGGTTCTCGAGGTTGGCGCCCAGGGTGTAGTCGATGTAGGAGTACACCGAATCGACGTCGCTGGCCGACGGGCCCTGCTCGATGATCACGTCGCCTACGTTGTCGATGACGTAGCTGTCGCTGCCGGCGCCGCCGATCAGGGTGTCCGCGCCGGCGCCGCCGTTGAGGGTGTTGTTGCCGGCGTTGCCGATCAGGGTGTTGCTCAGGGCGTTGCCGTAGACGGTGAAGTCGCCGGCGCCGAGGAGGGTGACGTCCTCGACGTTCTGCAGGTTGGCCAGGCCCAGGTCGACGGTGCTGCTCTGGGCGGTCGCGCTGTACGAGATTTCCAGGCGGTCGGTGCCTTCGTTGGCCAGTTCCTGGACGAGGGCTAGCTCGCCGGCCTGGTCGAGGCCGTAGGTGTCGTTGCCCTTGCCGCCGATCATGGTGTCCAGGCCGGCGCCGCCGATCAGGCGGTTGTCGTTGTCGTTGCCCCGCAGGACGTTGTTCAGGGCGTTGCCGGTGGCGTTGAGGGCGCCGCCGACCAGGTTGAGGTTCTCCAGGTTGGCGCCCAAGGTGTAGTCGATGTAGGAGTACACCGAATCGACGTCGGTGGCCGACGGGCCCTGCTCGATGATCACGTCGCCGACGTTGTCGATGACGTAGCTGTCGCTGCCGGCGCCGCCGATCAAGGTGTCCGCGCCGGCGCCGCCGTTGAGGGTGTTGTTGCCGCTGTTGCCGGTCAGGGTGTTGTTCAGGGCGTTGCCGAAGACGGAGAAGTCGCCGGCGCCGGCGAGGGTGACGCCCTCGACGTTCTGCAGGTTGGCCAGTCCCAGGTCGATGGCGCTCTGGACGGTCGCGTTGAACTCGATGACCAGCAGATCGGTGCCTTCGTTGGCCAGTTCCTGGACGAGGGCGAGCTCTTCGGTCCGGTCGATGCCGTAGGCGTCGTTGCCCTTGCCGCCGATCAGGGTGTCCACACCCGCGCCGCCGACCAGCTGGTTGTCGCCGTCGTTGCCGATGATGACGTTGTTCAGCTCGTTGCCGATGCCGTAGATGTTGCCGGTGCCGGTCAGGGTGAGGTTTTCGACGTTGGCGCTGAGGGTGTAGTTCACGGAGGCGCGGACGGTGTCGATCTCGCTGGACAGGGTGCTGGTCTCGCTGACCACGTCGCCGACGTTGTCGACGATGTAAATGTCGTTGCCCAGGCCGCCGATCATCAGGTCGGCGCCGGCGCCGCCGTCCAGCACGTTGTTGCCGCCGGTGCCCCTGAGGATGTTGTTCAGCGAGTTGCCGGTGGCGTTGAGGGCGCTGCCGACCAGGTTGAGGTTCTCCAGGTTGGCGCCCAGGGTGTAGTCGATGTAGGAGTACACCGAGTCGACGTCGCTGGCCGAAGGGCCCTGCTCGATGACCACGTCGCCGACGTTGTCGACGACATAGCTGTCGTTGCCGGCGCCGCCTTCCATGATGTCCGCGCCGGCGCCGCCGTTGAGGGTGTTGTCGTCGCTGTTGCCGATCAGGGTGTTGTTCAGGGCGTTGCCGTAGACGGTGAAGACACCCGCCCCGGTCAATGCGACATTCTCGATGTTCTGCAGGCTGCTGCGGTTCAGGTCGACGGTGCTGCCGAAGGTGGCGTTTGCGTTGTACTCGATGACCAGCATATCGGTGCCTTCGTTGGCCAGCTCTTGAACCAGGTCCAGCTCGCGTTCGCGGTCGATGCCGTAGGCGTCGTTGCCCTTGCCGCCGATCAGGGTGTCCACGCCGGCGCCGCCGACCAGTTGGTTGTCGCCGTCGTTGCCGATGATGACGTTGTCCTGGTCGTTGCCGATGCCGTAGATGTTGCCGGTGCCGGTCAGGGTGAGGTTCTCGACGTTGGCGCTGAGGGTGTAGTTCACGGAGGCGCGGACGGTGTCGACTTCGCCGTACAGGCGGCTGGTCTCGATGACCACGTCGCCGACGTTGTCGACGATGTAGGTGTCGTCGCCCAGGCCGCCGATCATGACGTCGGCGCCGGCGCCGCCGTCCAGCACGTTGTTGCCGTCGGTGCCCCTGAGGGTGTTGTTCAGCGAGTTGCCGGTGGCGTTGAGGGCGCTGCCGACCAGGTTGAGGTTCTCGAGGTTGGCGCCCAGGGTGTAGTCGATGTAGGAGTACACCGAATCGACGTCGCTGGCCGACGGGCCCTGCTCGATGATCACGTCGCCGACGTTGTCGATGACGTAGCTGTCGCTGCCGGCGCCGCCGATCAGGGTGTCCGCGCCGGCGCCGCCGTTGAGGGTGTTGTTGCCGGCGTTGCCGATCAGGGTGTTGCTCAGGGCGTTGCCGTAGACGGTGAAGTCGCCGGCGCCGAGAAGGGTGACGTCCTCGACGTTCTGCAGGTTGGCCAGGCCCAGGTCGACGGTGCTGCTCTGGGCGGTCGCGCTGTACGAGATCTCCAGGCGGTCGGTGCCTTCGTTGGCCAGTTCCTGGACGAGGGCGAGCTCGCCGGCCTGGTCGAGGCCGTAGGTGTCGTTGCCCTTGCCGCCGATCATGATGTCCAGGCCGGCGCCGCCGATCAGGCGGTTGTCGTTGTCGTTGCCCCGCAGGACGTTGTTCAGGGCGTTGCCGGTGGCGTTGAGGGCGCCGCCGACCAGGTTGAGGTTCTCGAGGTTGGCGCCCAGGGTGTAGTCGATGTAGGAGTACACCGAGTCGACGTCGGTGGCCGACGGGCCCTGCTCGATGATCACGTCGCCGACGTTGTCGATGACGTAGCTGTCGCTGCCGGCGCCGCCGATCAGGGTGTCCGCGCCGGCGCCGCCGTTGAGGGTGTTGTTGCCAGCGTTGCCGATCAGGGTGTTGTTCTGGGCGTTGCCGAAGAGGGAGAAGTCGCCGGCGCCGATGATGGCGACGTCTTCGAAGTTCTGCAGGTTGCTCTGGTTCAGGTCGATGGTGCTCTGGGCGGTCGCGTTGAACGAGATCTCCAGGCGGTCGGTGCCTTCGTTGGCCAGTTCCTGGACAAGGGCGAGCTCGCCGACCTGGTCGATGCCGTAGGCGTCGTTGCCCTTGCCGCCGATCAGGGTGTCCAGGCCCGCGCCGCCGACCAGTTGGTTGTCGCCGTCGTTGCCGATGATGACGTTGTTCAGCTCGTTGCCGATGCCGTAGATGTTGCCGGCGCCGGTCATGGTGAGGTTTTCCACGTTGGCGCTGAGGGCATAGCTTACGGATGCGCGGACGGTGTCGATCTCGCTGGCCAGGGTGCTGGTCTCGCTGACCACGTCGCCGACGTTGTCGACGATGTAGGTGTCGTTGCCCAGGCCGCCGATCATCAGGTCGGCGCCGGCGCCGCCGTCCAGCACGTTGTTGCCGTCGGTGCCCCGGAGGATGTTGTTCAGCGAGTTGCCGGTGGCGTTGAGGGCGCTGCCGACCAGGTTGAGGTTCTCGAGGTTGGCGCCCAAGGTGTAGTCGATGAAGGAGTACACCGAGTCGACGTCGGTGGCCGACGGGCCCTGCTCGATGACCACGTCGCCGACGTTGTCGACGACGTAGCTGTCGTTGCCGGCGCCGCCTTCCATGATGTCCGCGCCGGCGCCGCCGTCGAGGGTGTTGTCCAGGGCATTGCCGGTCAGGGTGTCGTTAAACGCCGAGCCTGTGGCGTTTTCGATCTTCGCGCCGAAGGCAATGGCCAGCCCTTGGTTGAAGGTGTTGCCCGCCTGATCGGTGAAAGCCTTGCCGATCTTGCTGTACTGGCCTTCGTTGAGGTTGATGCTGACGGCCGCCAATTGGTTGCTGGCATCGATCGTGTCGATGCCGCCGGCGTCCCAGATGGTCTCGAACACGGACTGCGTCGGTGCCCAGGAGTAGACGTTGTTGCCGGTCGCCCATTGGGTGTTGGCGCCGTACAGGCTCTGGATCGCCAGAATGTCGAGCACCATGGGGGTGGTCGGCAGATAGGAATAGTTGTTGTTGTAGCTCATGATCGTGAAGCCCGCGTCATCGAGCTGCGGATCAAGCGTGATGCTGTTGTACACCGACGGGGCGAACGAATGCTTGAGCCCGATCGCATGGCCGATCTCATGGACGAACGTCATGAAATCGTAGGTGCCTTTGACCGGCGACGGTTCATTGGTGTTCGGGCCGATCCAGACGTCGCCGGCGTTGGGGGTTTCGTACGGCGTGTAGGCCCATGCGGCGGATCCGGCGTCCAGCAGCGTGTAGCCGCCGAAGCGCAGGTCGCCCACGCTTGTCGACGATTCGCCCGTCAATTGGAACGTGATGTTGGCCACGGCGGACCAGGCGCCCAGCGCTGCGGTCACCGCCGTCTTTTGCGCGTCGGTCAGCGCATAGGCGGCCTTGGGCTCGTTGTCGGGGCTGTAGTTGGGGGCGAAGACGGAAGTGCCCGGCACAATGAAGCTGTACGTCAGACTGGTTACGGCCGTTGGCGACCACCACTTGGTGCTTTCCCATTTGTAGCCGGAAATGAGACTGTCGACGGGTTTGACGCCAGTCAGCGAGGCGAACGTAGCATCGGTGTAACCAGTAGGGCGGGGCATGCGAATTTCCTGAGTAGGCTGCGGCCCTTCCTGGAAATGTGGCCGCTACAAGGTGCGATTTTGCATTAGAAACCGGGTGACTGGCATCAATTGGCCACTATTTTTTTATTCATGGCGCCAAAAATCTGACCGGAGGTTCTCTATCGGCCGGTGGCGTAGAATCCTGAGCGCCATTGCCGACCGTGCGTCGCGCCCGGCAGGCCCACGAACACACAGGACTTCCCATGACCGCCATCAAGCCCGAACTCATCCGCGAAACCTTTCCTGTCGGTCCGCTGCAATGCAATTGCACGATCATCGGCGACCCGGTCACGAAGAAGGCCATCGTCGTCGATCCGGGCGGCAATCCCGACCTGATCATGGCGCGCCTCGACGCCCTGGGGCTGAAGGTGGTCAGCATCATCCACACCCATGCGCACCTCGATCACTTCCTGGCGTCCGGCCAGATGAAGGAGAAGACCGGCGCCACCCTGCACCTGCACAAGGACGACCAGTTCCTGTGGGACAACCTGGAGATGCAATGCCAGATGTTCGGCGTGCCGTACACCCCGGTGCCGTCGCCGGACCGCTGGCTCCAGGATGACGAAGAGTTGGCCTGCGGCTGCGGCGTCGCGCTGCACACGCCGGGGCATACGCCAGGTTCCATGAGCTTCTGGTTTTCCGAGGCTAAGCTGTTGATTGCCGGCGACACGCTGTTCCGTCGCGGAGTGGGACGCACGGACTTGTGGGGCGGCGATCAGGCGACCATCGTGCGATCGATCAAGCAGCGGCTGTACACCCTGGACGAAGACGCCACCGTGGTGGCGGGACATGGCCCGGACACCCGGCTGGGCGACGAGATGCGTGAAAACCCGTTCGTGCGCGCCTAAACATTTTGTCATGAGTGCACGGCGGAATTTTTGCCCATTGCCATGATCCAACGCCCGCACGGGTCTTTTGCCAATGGCCGCTGCACAACAGAATGCAAATGTAGGAGCACTCCATGTTCACCACCCGTCGTTTGATCATTGTCGCCACCGCCGTGGCCGTTTTGTCCGGCTGCGCCTCGCCCAACCCGTACGACAACCAGGGCCAGGCCGACGGCGGCTCCCAGGGCATGAGCAAGACCGCCAAGTACGGCGGCCTCGGCGCCCTGGCCGGTGCGATCGCCGGTGCGGCGATCGACCACAACAACCGCGGCAAGGGTGCCCTGATCGGCGCCGCCGTGGTCGGCGCCTCGGCGGCCGGTTATGGCTACTACGCCGACCAGCAAGAGAAGAAACTGCGCGCCAGCATGGCCAACACCGGCGTCGAGGTGCAGCGCCAGGGCGATCAGATCAAGCTGATCATGCCGGGCAACATCACCTTCGCCACCGATTCGGCGAACATCGCCTCCAGCTTCTATCAGCCGCTGAACAACCTGGCCAGCTCCCTCAAAGAGTTCAACCAGAACCAGATCGAGATCGTCGGCTACACCGACAGCACCGGCAGCCGCCAGCACAACATGGACCTGTCCCAGCGTCGTGCGCAGAGCGTGGCGACCTACCTGACGTCGCAAGGCGTCAGCGGCGCCAACCTGTCGGCCCGGGGCGCCGGCCCGGACAACCCGATCGCCAGCAACGGCGACGTCAACGGCCGGGCGCAGAACCGCCGGGTCGAGGTCAACCTCAAGGCGATCCCGGGCCAGCAGTACGGCGGTCAGCAGCAGCCGGGCACGGTCCAGCAGTATCCGTGACCTGATGGCTGGATGAACACATGCCCGATCCTGGTGATCGGGCATTTTTTTGTGTGGCCATGACCGGCACCGAAGACTCCAGACACAAAAAAGCCCCCGGACATTCACATGTCCGGGGGCTTTTTTCGCTTGGCGCGAGGGCCGCTTACTTCTTCAGGCCGTAATGCTCGTCGAGCATGCCCGGCGAGTTCGGCGCCTTCGGCGCGTAGTCCCGCGGCGGCTCCTGGTCCCGTGGCGGGGTCAGGCGTTCCCGTGGCGCCTGGCTCGCCTCGGCGTGCAGCGAAGCCAGCAGGCGTTGGCGGGTCTGTTCGTCCAGGGCCAGGCGGTTGGCGCCTTCGGCCAGGTGATCCTGCACTTCCTGGTAGCTTTGGGTCAGCTTCTTGACCAGGTTCGCGGTGCTGTTGAAGTGGGTCACCACTTCGTTCTGATAACTGTCGAAACGTTCCTGGATGTCATCCAGCTGACGCTGCGTGCGGCTCGGCGCGGCGTTCGGCGCAACGCGAGCGATCAGGAAACCGATGGCTACACCCACAACCAGGGCAAGAGTCGGCAACAACCAAACTAAGAGCGAGTGTTCCACGAGTCCTTCCTCTATAAACGGCTTTGCTTTACGTTAACGGCTCGAACCTGCGCTGTATACCGCGATTCACTCGCAATAGATCGGCACAGACAATTTGCTAGACGAGTCGACCCGATCCGAGGTCACGGAGTTCCTTCCTTGCTGATGCGTGAAACCCCTGTAGCGATTGCCGGCCCTGTCGGCCAACTCGAGGCCCTGTACCTGGACAACGAACAGCCGCGCGGCATCGCGCTGATCTGCCACCCGAACCCGGTGCAGGGCGGCACGATGCTCAACAAGGTCGTCTCGACCCTGCAGCGCACCGCGCGCGACGCCGGCCTGATCACCCTGCGCTTCAACTACCGTGGCGTCGGCGCCAGCGAAGGCAGCCACGATATGGGCAGCGGTGAGGTCGACGACGCCTGGGCCGCTGCCGCCTGGCTGCGGGACAAGCACCCGCAGTTGCCGCTGACGCTGTTCGGCTTTTCCTTCGGCGGGTTCGTGGCGGCCAGCCTCGGCGGGCGCCTTGAGGCCCGGGGCGTAACGCTCAAGCACCTGTTCATGGTCGCGCCGGCGGTGATGCGCCTGGGCGAGCAGGATCTGCTGCCGCAACAGGGCGAACTGAGCGTGATCCAGCCGGAAACCGACGAAGTGATCGATCCGCAACTGGTTTACGAATGGTCCGGCAAACTCCAGCGCCCCCATGAGCTGCTGAAAGTGGCAGAATGCGGACACTTTTTTCATGGCAAGCTGACCGATCTCAAGGATCTGATCCTGCCGCGTCTCTCGAATTGATTGCAGTCTGACAAGCGATTACCCATGACGAACCGTACCCGCATCCTCACCGGCATCACCACCACCGGCACGCCGCACCTGGGCAACTATGCCGGCGCCATCCGCCCGGCGATCGTCGCCAGCCGTGACACGAACGCCGATTCGTTCTACTTCCTGGCCGACTATCACGCCCTGATCAAGTGCGACGACCCGCTGCGCATCCAGCGCTCGCGCCTGGAGATCGCCGCGACCTGGCTGGCCGGCGGCCTGGATGTGGACCGCGTGACGTTCTATCGCCAGTCCGACATCCCGGAAATCCCCGAGCTGACCTGGCTGCTGACCTGCGTCGCCGCCAAGGGCCTGCTCAACCGCGCCCACGCCTACAAGGCCTCGGTGGACAAGAACGTCGAAGCCGGCGAAGACCCGGACGCCGGCGTCACCATGGGGCTGTACAGCTATCCGGTGCTGATGGCCGCCGACATCCTGATGTTCAACGCGCACAAGGTGCCGGTCGGCCGCGACCAGATCCAGCACGTCGAGATGGCCCGCGACATCGGCCAGCGCTTCAACCACCTGTTCGGCCAGGGCAAGGAGTTCTTCACCCTGCCCGAGGCGCAGATCGAGGAAAGCGTCGCCACGCTTCCGGGCCTCGACGGGCGCAAGATGTCCAAGAGCTACGACAACACCATTCCGCTGTTCTCCAGCGCCAAGGACATGAAGGACGCGATCTCGCGGATCGTCACCGACTCCCGGGCGCCGGGCGAGGCGAAGGATCCGGACAACTCGCACCTGTTCACCCTGTTCCAGGCGTTCGCCACCCCGGCGCAGGTCGACGAGTTCCGCAGCGACCTGCTGCAGGGGCTGGGCTGGGGCGAGGCGAAGAGCCGTCTGTTCCAGTTGCTCGACGGCCAGTTGGGCGAGTCCCGCGAGCGCTATCACCAGTTGATCGAGCGTCCGGCGGACCTGGAGGACATCCTGCAGCACGGCGCGAAAAAGGCCCGTGCGGTGGCCACGCCGTTCCTCAACGAACTGCGCGAGGCCGTCGGCCTGCGTTCGTTCGTCAATCAGGCGCAAGCGGCCGCGACCACCAAGAAGAAGGCCGCGAAAGCCGCGCGGTTCGTCAGTTTCCGCGAGGACGACGGCAGCTTCCGCTTCCGCCTGTTGGCGGCGGACGGTGAGCAACTGCTGTTGTCGCGCAACTTCGCCGACGGCAAGGCGGCGGGCCAGGTGACCAAGCAACTGCAATCGGGCCAGGCGCTGGATGTGCGCAGCGAAGGCCTGGCGTTCAGCGTGTGGCTGGAAGGCGAGTGCGTCGGCGACAGCCCGGCGTTCGCCGACACCGCTGCGCGGGATGCGGCGGTCGAAGCGCTGCGGATCGCGCTGACGCCGGTTCAGGAATAAACGACGGCTCGGCCCGACCGAGGGCCGATTGCCATTCCCCGGGGCCGTCGCTACAGTGTCGGCCCGTTTTTGTTGCCTTGCTAACGAATTATGACGCCCCTAGAACGATATCAAGCTGATCTGAAACGCCCGGACTTTTTCCATGATGCCGCCCAGGAAACCGCCGTGCGTCATTTGCAGCGGCTGTACGACGATCTGATTGCCGCCGAGCAGAACAAGCCGGGCCTGCTGGGCAAACTGTTCGGCAAGAAGGATCAGGCGCCGGTCAAGGGGCTGTACTTCTGGGGCGGCGTGGGCCGCGGCAAGACCTACCTGGTGGACACCTTCTTCGAGGCGCTGCCGTTCAAGGAAAAGACGCGGACTCACTTCCACCGCTTCATGAAGCGCGTGCACGAAGAGATGAAGACCCTGGGCGGCGAGAAGAACCCGCTGACCATCATCGCCAAGCGCTTCGCCGCCGAATCGCGGGTGATCTGCTTCGATGAGTTCTTCGTTTCCGACATCACCGATGCCATGATCCTCGGCACCCTGATGGAAGAGCTGTTCAAGAACGGCGTGTCCCTGGTCGCCACCTCGAACATCGTGCCGGACGGCCTGTACAAGGACGGCCTGCAGCGCGCGCGCTTCCTGCCGGCCATCGCGCTGATCAAGCAGAACACCGAGATCGTCAACGTCGACAGCGGCGTCGACTACCGCCTGCGTCACCTCGAACAGGCGGAGCTGTTCCACTACCCGCTGGACGAGGCCGCCCACGAAAGCCTGCGCAAGAGCTTCCGTGCGCTGACCCCGGAATGCACCGCCGCCGTGGAAAACGATGTGCTGATCATCGAAAACCGCGAAATCCGTGCGCTGCGCACCTGCGACGACGTGGCCTGGTTCGACTTCCGCGAACTGTGCGACGGCCCGCGCAGCCAGAACGACTACATCGAGCTGGGCAAGATCTTCCATGCCGTGCTGCTCAGCGGCGTGGAGCAGATGAGCGTCACCACTGACGACATCGCCCGTCGCTTCATCAACATGGTCGACGAGTTCTACGACCGCAACGTCAAGCTGATCATCTCCGCCGAGGTGGAGCTGAAGGATCTGTACACCGGCGGGCGCCTGACGTTCGAGTTCCAGCGTACGCTGAGCCGTCTGCTGGAGATGCAGTCGCACGAATTCCTCGCGCGGGCGCACAAGCCGTAACGCGATCCGGAACATGAAAAGGGCCTGCAGTTGCAGGCCCTTTTTTGTATTCGAAGTCACCGTGAACGCTGTGGGAGCGGGCTTGCCCGCGAAGGCGTCGTGTCAGCCGAGGGTCTCTCGCTGACACTCCCTCTTCGCGGGCAAGCCCGCTCCCGCACATGTTGTGCTGACCTGCGAGGTCAGGCCGCCTGCTGGAACTGCTGCCGGTACTGGTTCGGCGACAGCTCGGTGTGCTGGCGGAACAGCCTTGCGAAGAAGCTCGCGTCGTCGTAGCCGACTTCGTAGCTGATGGTCTTGATGCTCTTGCGGCTACCGGACAGCAGCCCCTTGGCGGTTTCGATGCGCAGCCGTTGCAGGTAATGCAGGGGCTTGTCGCCGGTGGCGGTCTGGAAGCGGCGCATGAAGTTGCGGATGCTCATGCCGTGCTCGCGGGCCACGTCCTCGAAGCGGAACTTGTCGGCGAAATGCTCTTCGAGCCAGTGCTGGATCTGCAGGATGATCACGTCCTGGTGCAGCTTCTGGCCGCCGAAGCCGATGCGCCCCGGCGAGTAGCTGCGCTGCACTTCGTAGAGGATGTCCCGGGCCACGGCCTGGGCGACGTTGGCGCCGCAGAAGCGCTCGATCAGGTAGATGTAGAGGTCGCAGGCCGAGGTGGTGCCGCCGGCGCAGTAGAGGTTGTCGGCGTCGGTCAGGTGCTTGTCCTGGTTGAGGTAGACCTGCGGGAACCGCTCGGCGAACGCGTTGAAGAAACGCCAGTAGGTGGTCGCTTCCTTGCCGTTGAGCAGGCCGGCCTCCGCCAGCCAGAACACCCCGGTCGCCTCGCCGCAGAGCACGGCGCCGCGGGCGTGCTGCTCGCGCAGCCACGGCAGCACCTGCGGGTAGCGTTTGCACAGGGTCTCGAAGTCGTCCCAGAACGCCGGGAGGATGATGACGTCGGTGTTCTCCAGGCCGCCGTCCACCGGCATGACCACGTCGCTGAAGCTGTTCACCGGTTTGCCGTCGGGGCTGACCAGGCGGGTTTCGAACGCCGGGGTCAGGCCGTGGCCCAGTTGTTTGCCGTAGCGCAGGCTGGCCAGATGGAAGAAATCCTTGGCTTGCATGAGGGTGGAGGCGAATACCCGGTCGATCGCCAGGATGCTGACGCGCCGCAAGGGCGTGGAGACTTGCTTAGACATAATTCAACTTTTGTTTTTATAAGGGAAAGTGGTCATCAGACGGCTGGATCGTCTTATTTTTTGTCGGATGTGTCCAGTGTCCTGTATCGGGAGCGGGGCTTAGTCTCTGAAGGTTCGATCCTTTCAACAATAAAGAAAAAGGTGCCGCATGATCCCCAGAACCCTGTTCAGTCCCGAGCACGAACTGTTCCGCGACAGCGTGCGTACGTTCCTCCAGAAAGAGGCCGTGCCGTTCCATGGACAGTGGGAGAAGCAAGGCTACATCGACCGCAATCTGTGGAACAAGGCGGGGGAGGCGGGGATGCTGTGCTCGCACCTGCCGGAGGCGTACGGCGGGCTGGGGGCGGACTTCCTCTACAGCGCGGTGGTGATCGAAGAGGTCGGCCGGCTGGGGCTGACCGGCATCGGCTTTTCGCTGCATTCGGACATCGTCGCGCCCTACATCCTGCATTACGGCAGTGAGGCGCTGAAGCACAAATACCTGCCGAAGCTGGTCACCGGCGAGATGGTCAGCGCCATCGCCATGACCGAGCCGGGGGCGGGCTCCGACCTGCAAGGGGTCAAGACCACCGCGGTGCTGGACGGCGACGAGTACGTGATCAACGGCTCGAAAACCTTCATCACCAACGGCTATCTCGCGGATCTGGTGATCGTCGTCGCCAAGACCGACCCGAAGGCCGGGGCCAAGGGCACCAGCCTGTTTCTGGTGGAGGCCGGCACGCCGGGCTTCGACAAGGGCAAGCGCCTGGAGAAGGTCGGCATGAAGGCCCAGGACACCTCCGAGCTGTTCTTCCAGGATGTGCGTGTGCCCAAGGAAAACCTGTTGGGGCAGGCGGGCGCCGGGTTCGCCTACCTGATGCAGGAGTTGCCGCAGGAGCGCCTGACGGTGGCCATCGGCGGGCTGGCGTCGGCCGAGGCGGCGCTGCAATGGACGCTGGACTACACCCGCGACCGCAAGGCGTTCGGCAAGTCGATCGCCGACTTCCAGAACACCCGCTTCAAGCTGGCCGAGATGGCCACCGAGATCCAGATCGGCCGGGTGTTCGTCGACCGCTGCCTGGAGCTGCACCTGCAGGGCAAGCTCGACGTGCCGACGGCGGCGATGGCCAAGTACTGGGGCACGGACCTGCAATGCAAGGTGCTCGACGAGTGCGTGCAACTGCATGGCGGCTACGGCTTCATGTGGGAGTACCCGGTGGCCCGGGCCTGGGCGGACGCGCGGGTGCAACGGATCTATGCCGGCACCAACGAGATCATGAAGGAGATCATTGCGCGCTCGCTTTGATGAGCGACAGATGCCTGTTCGCCGGCAGGCCGGTTCCCTGCGGGAGCCAGCCTGCCGGATGATCAAGGCGCCGGGTTCGGATGGTCCTTGTGGATCGCCTCGATCCCTTCCAGCACTTCGTCGGACAGCTGCAGGTCGAAGCTGGCGATGTTGCTGTCCAGTTGCTCCAGCGTCGTGGCGCCGATGATGTTGCTGGTGACGAACGGCTGCCGGTTCACGAAGGCCAGGGCCATCTGCGCCGGATCCAGCCCGTGCTCGCGGGCGAGGGCCACGTAACGGCTGCAGGCCGCTTCCGATTGCGGGTTGAAGTAGCGGCTGAAGCGGCTGTAGAGGCTCAGGCGGCCCTTCGGCGGGCGGGCGCCGCCTTCGTACTTGCCCGACAGGAAACCGAACGCCAGCGGCGAATAGGCCAGCAGGCCGCACTGTTCGCGGATGGCGATTTCCGCCAGGCCCACCTCGAAGCTGCGGTTGAGCAGGTTGTAGGGGTTCTGGATCGACACGGCGCGGGGCCAGCCCCGGGCTTCGGCCAGGGCCAGGAAGCGCATGGTGCCCCACGGCGTTTCGTTGGACAGGCCGATGTGGCGGATCTTGCCGGCGCGCACCTGTTCGTCGAGCGCCTCCAGGGTGTCTTCCAGCGGCGTGAGGTTGGCTTCGGTCTTGTGCTTGTAGCCGAGCTGGCCGAAGAAGTTGGTGCTGCGCTCCGGCCAGTGCAGCTGGTAGAGGTCGATGTAGTCGGTCTGTAGGCGTTCGAGGCTGGCGTTCACCGCCTCGGTGATGTGCCGGCGGTTGTGGCGCAGGTTCTTGTCGCGGATGTAGTCGATGGTGTTGCCGGGGCCGGCGATCTTGCTCGCCAGGATCCAGTCGGCGCGGTCGCCGCGAGTCTTGAAGTAATTGCCGATGTAGCGCTCGGTGGTGGCATAGGTGTCGGCCTTGGGCGGCACCGGGTACATCTCGGCGGTGTCGATGAAATTGATCCCCGCGCCCTTGGCCCGCTCGATCTGAGCGAAGGCCTCGGCTTCGGTGTTCTGCTCGCCCCAGGTCATGGTGCCGAGGCAGATTGCGCTCACGTTCAGGTCGGTGCGGCCTAGCTGGCGATAGTCCATCGGGTGCTCCTCGGGCAAAGGATCCATAAAAGCAGGTTGAATTTTTTTTCGCAATCTGGATAATTGCCGACCTCTTTCTGCAGTGGAAGTGATGCGCCGCCGCCGAAGAATCTTGCCGTTGAACGGACGCGCCGACCCGAGCCCCCGAAAGCGTCTGTATCCGGCTGCCTTTGACTTGTCAAAGTACGCACTATTCAGTAAGATCCGCCGTCTTATTTACGGGCGGCCCCTGAGGCTATAAAGAATGAAAACTTTTACTGCTAAACCGGAAACAGTAAAGCGCGACTGGTTTGTCGTCGACGCTGCTGGTCAGACCCTGGGTCGTCTGGCCACCGAAATCGCGAGCCGCCTGCGTGGCAAGCACAAGCCTGAGTACACTCCTCACGTTGACACCGGCGACTACATCGTCGTGATCAACGCCGAGCAGGTTCGTGTGACCGGCGCCAAAACCAGCGACAAAATGTACTACTCCCACTCCGGTTTCCCGGGCGGCATCAAGTCGATCAACTTTGAAAAGCTGATCGCCAAGGCCCCTGAGCGCGTGATCGAGACCGCGGTAAAAGGCATGCTGCCTAAGAACCCGCTGGGTCGCGACATGTACCGTAAGCTGAAAGTCTATGCGGGCGCTGCTCACCCTCATACTGCTCAGCAGCCCCAAGAACTGAAGATTTAACGGAATAGTTCATTATGTCGGCGACTCAAAACTACGGCACTGGCCGTCGCAAGACCGCAACCGCACGCGTTTTTCTGCGTCCGGGCACTGGTAACATCTCCATCAACAACCGTTCGCTGGACACCTTCTTCGGCCGCGAAACTGCCCGCATGGTAGTTCGTCAGCCGCTGGAGCTGACCGAAACCGTCGAGAAGTTCGACGTGTACGTCACCGTGATCGGCGGTGGTGTGAGTGGTCAAGCCGGCGCAATCCGCCACGGCATCACCCGCGCCCTGATGGACTACGACGAGTCTCTGCGCAGCGCCCTGCGTAAAGCCGGTTACGTCACTCGTGACGCCCGTGAAGTTGAACGTAAGAAAGTCGGTCTGCGTAAAGCGCGTAAGCGTCCGCAGTACTCGAAGCGTTAATTCCGCTTCCACGTTCAAAAAGAACGCCCGCTTCCTCATGGAACCGGGCGTTTTTTTATGCCTGCGA
Organism: Pseudomonas ekonensis; assembly: GCF_019145435.1. NCBI lineage: Bacteria > Pseudomonadati > Pseudomonadota > Gammaproteobacteria > Pseudomonadales > Pseudomonadaceae > Pseudomonas > Pseudomonas ekonensis. The sequence goes on from NZ_JAHSTS010000001.1 coordinate 439,716, forward strand.
TTTGTTGAAGAATTGCGCTGTGACAACTTGCCACATCCGTAGACCCCCTATACTACAAGGCTTGAGGGCCAGCCCTCCGGGTAATTACCTTGTCAGAATTGGGGGTTTTCATTACCATTCGGCAAAATTTTTATAAGTACATAGTTTTATTTAGTAGATGCCTGATTTAACAGGCCACAAAGCTGATGGGAGAGGACTGAATGAGCAATGACGGCGTGAATGCAGGCCGGCGTCGCTTCCTGGTTGCAGCCACATCTGTGGTGGGTGCTGCAGGGGCGGTGGGGGCTGCGGTCCCGTTCGTGGGGTCATGGTTTCCCAGTGCCAAGGCGAAAGCTGCCGGTGCACCGGTGAAAGTGAATGTCAGCAAGATCGAGCCAGGCCAGCAGATGATTGCTGAGTGGCGCGGCCAGCCGGTGTTCATTGTCCGCCGTACCGAGGAAATCCTGGGGAATCTCAAGAAGATCGAGGGCCAGCTCTCCGATCCGACCTCCAAAAACTCCACGCAACCCACTTATGTCGACCCGGAAGTGCGGTCGATCAAGCCGGAAATCCTGCTGCTGATCGGTATCTGCACGCACCTGGGTTGCTCCCCGACCTTCCGTCCCGAAGTGGCGCCCGCAGATCTGGGCAAAGACTGGGTAGGCGGCTATTTCTGCCCTTGCCACGGTTCCCACTACGATCTGGCTGGCCGCGTCTACAAGTCGCAACCTGCGCCTTTGAACCTGCCAGTGCCCCCGCATTCCTATGAGTCTGACGACGTCATCGTCATCGGCGTCGACAAGGAGAACGCGTGATGAGCAAGTTCATGGATTGGGTGGATGCGCGCTTCCCCGCCACCAAAATGTGGGAAGACCATCTCAGCAAGTATTACGCTCCGAAAAACTTCAACTTCTTCTACTTCTTCGGCTCCCTGGCGCTGCTCGTCCTGGTCAACCAGATCGTCACCGGCGTCTGGCTGACCATGAGCTACACCCCGTCGGCGGAAGAGGCGTTCGCTTCCGTCGAGTACATCATGCGCGACGTCGAGTACGGCTCGATCCTGCGCCTGCTCCACTCCACCGGCGCTTCGGCGTTCTTCATCGTGGTCTATCTGCACATGTTCCGTGGCCTGCTCTACGGTTCGTACCAGAAGCCGCGCGAGCTGGTGTGGGTGTTCGGCATGCTGATCTACCTGGCGCTGATGGCCGAAGCCTTCATGGGCTACCTGCTGCCATGGGGCCAGATGTCCTACTGGGGCGCCCAGGTGATCATCTCGCTGTTCGGTGCGATTCCGGTCATCGGCAACGACCTGACCCAGTGGATCCGCGGTGACTACCTGATCTCCGGCATCACCCTGAACCGCTTCTTCGCCCTGCACGTGGTGGCCCTGCCGATCGTCATCCTCGGTCTGGTGGTGCTGCACATCCTGGCGTTGCACGAAGTCGGTTCGAACAACCCGGACGGCGTGGACATCAAGAAGCACAAGGACGAGAACGGCGTACCGCTGGACGGCATCGCCTTCCACCCGTACTACACCGTGAAGGACATCGTCGGCGTCGTCGTGTTCCTGTTCATCTTCTGCTTCATCGTGTTCTTCTTCCCGGAAATGGGCGGCTACTTCCTCGAAAAACCGAACTTCGAGCAGGCAAACCCGTTCAAGACCCCTGAGCACATTGCCCCGGTCTGGTACTTCACGCCGTTCTACGCGATCCTGCGGGCGGTTCCCGACAAGCTCTTCGGCGTCATCGCCATGGGCGCGGCCATCGCGGTGCTGTTCGTCCTGCCGTGGCTCGACCGTAGCCCGGTCAAGTCGATGCGCTACAAAGGCTGGCTGAGCAAGATCTGGCTGGTGGTGTTCTGCATCGCCTTCGTGATCCTCGGCATCCTGGGGGTTCTGGCGCCGACGCCGGGCCGCACGCTGCTGTCGCAGGTCTGCACCTTCCTGTATTTCGCCTACTTCATTCTGATGCCGTTCTACACCAGGCTCGAGAAGACCAAACCGGTTCCGGAAAGGGTGACTGGCTGATGAAAAAGTTATTTGTTGCTCTGATTCTTGCTGCATTGCCTGTGCTGTCCTTCGCGGCCGAACACGGTGGCCCCGAGCTGGAAAAGGTCGATATCGACGTCTCCGACAAAGCGGCCCTTCAGGACGGCGCGCGCACCTTCGCCAACTACTGCATGGGTTGCCACAGCGCCAAGTTCCAGCGTTACGAGCGTGTGGCCGATGACCTGGGCATCCCTCACGAACTGATGCTGGAGAAGCTGGTGTTCACCGGCGCCAAGATCGGCGACCACATGAGCATCGGCATGCAGCCTGCCGACGCCAAGACCTGGTTCGGCGCAGCGCCGCCGGACCTGACCCTGGTGGCCCGGGTTCGCGGCACCGACTGGCTCTACGGTTACCTGAAGTCGTTCTACGAAGACCCGGCGCGCCCATGGGGTGTGAACAACAAGGTTTTCCCGAACGTCGGCATGCCTAACGTGCTGGTCGGCCTGCAAGGTCGCCAGGTCGTGGGTTGCAAACAGGTGCAGATCGTCGACGACGGCAAGAAGCAATACGACCCGTTGACCGGTACGCCGCTGACCCACGAGGCCTGCGACCAGCTGACCATCGTGCCGAAGACCGGCACGCTGAACGAAGAGCAGTTCGATGAGAAGGTGAAGAATCTGGTAACCTTCCTGGCTTACTCGGCTAACCCGGTCAAGCTGCAGCATCAGCGCATCGGTACCTACGTCTTGCTGTACCTGGCGTTCTTCTTTGTGTTCGCCTACCTGCTCAAGCGTGAATACTGGAAAGACGTGCACTGATAACGCTTCAAACCATTGCTGTCGATCGCGCGCGCCCAGGGGCGCCTCCGGTGACGCAAGGTCTGGTTGGCCAGGCTTTGCGGGAGGCGCCCTCTGGGCGCGCGTGCTTTTCCGGTTCCGATCAATTCAACAAGCGAGGAGGATCGCCATGGGCGTGACCAATCGGTTGGCCTGTTACTCCGACCCCGCCGACCACTATTCCCACCGAGTGCGCATCGTGCTTGCCGAGAAGGGTGTCAGCGCCGAAATCATTTACGTGGAGGCTGGCCGCCAGCCGCCTAAACTGATTGAGGTAAACCCGTACGGCAGCCTGCCCACCCTGGTCGACCGCGACCTGGCGCTGTGGGAGTCGACTGTGGTGATGGAGTACCTGGATGAGCGTTACCCGCACCCGCCGTTGATGCCGGTCTATCCGGTGGCGCGTGCCAACAGTCGTCTGCTGATGCACCGCATCCAGCGCGACTGGTGTGGTCAGGTGGATCTGATCCTGGATCCGCGCTCCAAGGAGGCGGCCCGTGTCGTGGCGCGCAAGGAGCTGCGCGAAAGCCTGACGGGCGTGTCGCCGCTGTTCGCCGACAAGCCGTTTTTCCTCAGTGAGGAACAAAGTCTGGTGGACTGCTGCCTACTGCCCATACTCTGGCGTTTGCCGGTCATGGGCATCGAACTGCCGCGGCCGGCCAAGCCGTTGCTTGATTACATGGAGCGCCAGTTTGCGCGTGAGGCTTTCCAGGCGAGTCTGTCTGGCGTCGAACGCGACATGCGCTAAGGCTTAAGGAGCCGCTATGAATTCCAGTCGACCTTATCTGGTCCGCGCGCTCTACGAGTGGATTGTGGACAACGACTGCACCCCGCACATGCTGGTCAATGCCGAATACCCCGCGGTGCAGGTGCCGCAGGGCTTCGCCAGCGACGGGCAGATCGTCCTGAACATTTCGCCCAATGCCGTTCGCCATCTGCACATGGACAACGACGTCGTGACCTTCGAAGGCCGCTTCGGTGGCGTCCCGCACAGCCTGTACGTGCCGATCGGCGCGATCCTCGGCATCTATGCACGGGAAAACGGCCAGGGCATGGTGTTCGACCTCGAGTCGCCGATGGACGACGAAGAGGACATCGAGCCGGATGACGACGTGCCGCCGCCGGACAGCGAACCGCCGCGCCCGAGCGGCCGGCCAAGCCTGAAAGTGGTGAAGTGACAAAAAAGGCGATCCAACCGGATCGCCTTTTTTGTGCCCCGCCGAAGCGGTGGCTTCGGGCTCTGGTGCCTGACGGCCGTCAGTCGATGTACTCGAACAGCTTCACGATCTTCTGCACGCCGGAAACGCCCTGAACCAGGTTGGTGGCCTGGGCGGCCTCCTGTTTGGTCAGCAGGCCCAGCAGGTAGACGATGCCGTTTTCGGTCACGACCTTGATGCGCGAGCCGGGGATGTTGGCGTCGGTGAGCATCTGGGTCTTGATCTTGGTGGTCAGCCAGGCGTCGTTCTGGCGGGCCAGCAGGGACGAGGGCTGCAGCACCTGCAGCTCGTTGTGCACGGTCTTCACGCGCTGCACGCCGGCGGCGGCCTGTTCGGCCTTGGCCTTGAGGTCGGCGCGCGGCGTCTGGCCGGCCAGCAGCACCACGCCGTTGAAGCTGGTGACGACGATGTGCGAATCCTTGTCCAGGCCGACGTCGGCCTTGGCCACATTGACGCCGACCTTGGTCTCGATCAGCGAGTCGTCGATCTTGCTGCCGAAGGTGCGGGTGCCGCGGTCGTCTTCGATGGGGGCTTCACGGCTGGCGTTCACCACCGAGGTGCAGCCGCTGATGCCGAGGCACAGGGTCAGGGCCAGAAGGCCGAGGCGATTAGGGGTCATTCTTCACTCCCGAACAGTTGGCTGTCGATCAGATCGCAAAGGCAATGGATCGCCAGCAAGTGGACTTCCTGAATACGTGCGGTGACGTTGGCCGGAACGCGGATCTCGACGTCTTCGGGCAGCAGCAGCGACGCCATGCCGCCGCCGTCGCGTCCGGTCAATGCTACGACAATCATTTCGCGGTCATGTGCGGCCTGGATCGCCTGAATGATGTTCGCCGAGTTGCCGCTGGTCGAAATCGCCAGCAGCACGTCGCCCGGTTGGCCCAGGGCGCGGATCTGCTTGGAGAACACCTCGTTGTAGCTGTAGTCGTTGGCGATCGAGGTGATGGTCGAGCTGTCGGTGGTCAGGGCGATGGCCGGCAGGCTCGGGCGCTCGCGCTCGAAGCGGTTGAGCAGTTCCGAGGAGAAGTGCTGGGCGTCGCCGGCCGAGCCGCCGTTGCCGCAAGACAGCATTTTGCCTTCGTTGAGCAGGGCGTTGACCATCACCTGGCTGGCTTGCTCGATGTGCGGTGCAAGTACGTCCATCGCCTGTTGCTTGGTGTCGATGCTGGCTTGAAAGAGCTGGCGAATTCGGGATTGCATGTCCATCTGTGTGACCTTAATTGGCGCGGCTGTCCGGCACGTGAATGTGCTGCCCGCAAAGCAAAGAGCAAAAAAGAGTTGGGTGACGGTGTCCGGGGCGCCGCCGGCGGTCAACTGTCGAAGGCATTCTGCAGCCAGTTCAGTTGATCGGGACGGTTGTCGATGGCCACCACGTCGAAGCGGCAGGGAGAATTGGCCCAGCGCGGTTCGCGCTGAAGAAAATACTGCGCGGCGAAAATCAGTTTTTGCCGTTTGCGCTCATCGACGCTGTCGAGTGCGCCGCCCCATTGGGTGTTCTTCCGGTAGCGGACTTCGACGAATACTACTGTATCGCCATCGAGCATGACCAGATCAAGCTCGCCGCGTTTGCAAAGCCAGTTCTGCGCCAGCAGGCGCAGGCCCTGGTGCTGCAGATGCTCGAGCGCCTGGCGCTCGGCATCCTTGCCGCTTTGCTGGCGCGACCTGTCGGGCATCAGCGCGGGGTGTCCGGCAGGCGCTGGACCTGGCCGCTGACGAACTCGGCCCATGGCAGCTGACGCACGACGCGCTGGCTCTGGGTCATGCCCAGGCTGCCCGACTGGCCTTCGATGCGGCTGTCCGGCATGGCCTTGAGCTGGCCCAGGCGCGGCGCCAGGCGGTAGGCGTCGACGCCCATCGCATACAGGCGGCCGAGGCTGCCGGCGGCCTGCGGCCACTGCGCGGTCACCTGCTTGCGCAGCGGGTCGTTGGCGTCAAGCAGCCATGGGGTTTCGCAGAAACGAACGCCGTTCATGTCGTTGTACTGGTTCACGTCGCCGCTGGCGCTGAACACGTGGGAGGTGGCGTAGACCGGCACGTCGCCGGCGTACTGGAAGTTCAGGGTCGGCTTGATCTGCTGGGCCTGCTGCGGGGTGGCGGCCAGGAAGATGAACTCGATGTCCTGGCGGCGCGACGGTTGCGCAGCGACGTTGGTGCCGGCGGCGTTCTGCAGGCTCTTGGCGCGGGCCTCGCTCTGGCGCAGCTGGAACATGTCGGCGATCTGCTGGGCCAGTTGCACCGGCTGGTCGACGCGTTCGGTGGCGACGATGCTGCCGCCGTTGGCTTGCCAGTCCTGGCTGAATGCGCGAAGGACGCGGTCGCCCCATTCGCCGCGCGGCACCATGATCGCTGCGCGGTGCAGGCCGTCGGCGCGGGCGCGGCGGGACACTTCGCGGGCTTCGTCTTCAGCGGCCAGGCCGAACTGGAACAGTTGCGCCGGGCCTTGGTCGCCTTCGCTGTAGTTCAGCGCCAGGGTGGTGATCGGCAGTTGCGGGCGGGTGCTCAGCTGTTTGACCAGCGGCTTCTCCAGCGGGCCGACGACCAGTTGCACGCCATCTGCCTGGGCCTTGCGGTAGAACTCGTCGAGGCTGGTCAGGCGCGAGCTGTCGTAGAACTCAATGGCAGGCGGCTTCTGGCCGGCCTGCTGGGCCTGGTAGTGGGCGGCCATGAAGCCGTCGCGCAGCGCTTTGCCCACCGAGGCCAGCGGGCCGTCCTGAGGCAGCAGCAGGGCGATCTTGCTCAGGGGCTGGCTGGCCAGTTCCTTGAGCTTGGTCAGCGGCAGCGGCAGGGTGATGGCGGCCGGGTGCTTGGGATGCTGCGAGCGCCAGGCGTCGATGGCGGCCTGTTGCTGCTCCAGGGTGCCGGCGGTCTTCACGGCCAGGGCCAGGCTCATCCAGCCGCCGAGGTCGTCGGTGGCGTTGGCCTGCAGTTGGTCGGTCGGCAGCGAGGCGATCAGCGTCCAGATCGCTTCGTGGTTCTTGGCGGCGGCTTCGCCTTCGAGCATCGGCGCGATGAAGATGCGCTCGCGGGCGGCGGCCAGGGTCTGGCCGTCGGCCTCCAGCGCGCGGGCGTGAACGGTGCCGGTGCGCACCTGCTGCGCCTCGGAGAGTTCGCCCAGGCGCTGCAGGCTCGGATGATTCAGGGCGGTCAGCGCGGCCTTCGGCTGGTTGCGGGTCATGGCCAGCTCCGCCGACAGGGTGGCGGCGAAGACCTGCTGGCCGGGCTTGAGCTGCTCCATCGGCACTTGCTGCAGGATCTGCGCGGACTGCCCGGCATTGCCTTGGCGATAGGCCAGGTCCGCGGCGCTCAGGCGCAGCAGGGCGGCCTTGTCCGGGGATTTGCTCTGGGCGGCCTGTTCGAGCAGTTGCTCGATGCTGGCGTCCGGAGTCCGTGGAAGTTCGCCAAGGCTGGAGGAAGGGGAGCTGGCGCAGGCCGCCAGCAAGGCAGCAAGGCAAAGGGCAGTGAGCAGCCGCAGACAAGCGATCATGTAAGTGTTCCTGAATACTCGATCAAATTAGCGTGGAATTGTACCCAAGCGCTGGCCGGGGCGCGATGTCGCCGGTACGAAACCGTTAATTTATCCGCAGCAAATGTTGCGGCGTCACGCCGGCCGGCGACGGGCCCCGTCGATCCAAAGCACGTCGCCCGTCGCCTGACGCGCTACAATGCCGGCTTTTACCGATCTTGAGGTGCGCGCTTTGACTGCTCCAGGTGCTTTGAATTCCGCTGCCGGCTCGCTTTATGTGGTGGCGACGCCCATCGGCAACCTGGACGACATCAGTGCCCGTGCGCTGAAGGTCCTGCGCGAGGTGGCGCTGATCGCCGCCGAGGACACCCGGCACTCCCAGCGGCTGATGCAGCACTTCGGCATCAATACGCCGCTGGCGGCCTGCCATGAGCACAACGAGCGGGACGAAGGCAGTCGCTTCATCACCCGTCTGCTGGCGGGCGACAACGTGGCGCTGATCTCGGATGCGGGCACGCCGCTGATCTCCGATCCGGGCTATCACCTGGTGCGCCAGGCCCGTGCGGCCGGGATCGATGTGGTGCCGGTGCCGGGCGCCTGTGCGTTGATCGCCGCGCTGTCGGCGGCGGGCCTGCCGTCCGACCGCTTCATCTTCGAAGGTTTCCTGCCGGCCAAGGCAGTGGGGCGCAAGGCGCGCCTGGAGGCCATCAAGGAAGAGCCCCGCACGTTGATCTTCTATGAGGCGCCGCACCGCATCCTCGAATGCCTGCAGGACATGGAAGCGGTGTTCGGCGCCGAACGTCCGGCGTTGCTGGCCCGCGAACTGACCAAGACCTTCGAGACGCTCAAGGGCTTGCCGCTGGCCGAGCTGCGCGCGTTCGTCGAGGCCGACAGCAACCAGCAGCGCGGCGAGTGCGTGGTGGTGGTCGCCGGCTGGACGGCGCCGGAGTCGGACGAGGCGGTCAGCGCCGAAGCCCTGCGCATCCTTGATCTGCTGCTCGAGGAAATGCCGCTCAAGCGTGCGGCGGCCCTGGCGGCGCAAATCACCGGCGAGCGCAAGAACGTGCTGTACCAGGTGGCGCTGGATCGGCAAAAGGGCGCGTAACCCGTCGCCCAGACGGCTCTGATGGCCATTAGCGCTTGTTCTTCGGGCGCTCTGCCGTTAACCTGCGCGGCGGAGAGTCGATCGGACAGTCGCTGCCCCCTATGAGAATTAGGGGGGGGAGGAAAGTCCGGGCTCCATAGGGCGAAGTGCCAGGTAACGCCTGGGAGGCGCGAGCCTACGGAAAGTGCCACAGAAAACAACCGCCTAAGCGCTTCGGCGCCGGTAAGGGTGAAAAGGTGCGGTAAGAGCGCACCGCACGACTGGCAACAGTTCGTGGCTAGGTAAACCCCACTTGGAGCAAGACCAAATAGGGTCCCAAGGCGTGGCCCGCGCTGGGACCGGGTAGGTTGCTAAAGGTGTCCAGTGATGGCCATCGTAGACGAATGACTGTTCAAGACAGAACCCGGCTTATAGATCGACTCTCCACCTTTTTTCTTTCCCTGCTTGAATTAAAGGCGACAGGGCTGTTTATTAGCAGCAGGCCTGCGCCGGAGATCCGGCAGCGGCCGATGCCGTAGTAGCCATTTCCCACCTTGCTTCAATCAACAGCAGAAGCGCTTTTGTAATACCGAAAAGATCTTACTCTTAACAAATCACTTTAACTTTCGAACGCAGCTTTCAGTGCTGCTTCAGGTTATTGGTCGCAGGTGTCCGCCGGATTCTCGTTGTGCCTCCTTTTATGCTCCTAAATCTCCGTTCTGTAAGGGTTTTCCTTTAATCCGCGCCTTGACGGTGTGGTGGGCGCATTCCTATAGTGTGCGCAAGTGGCGGAAAGTGGCATGAAGTGGGTTTTCTGAGCTCAAAACGCTAAAAATTGGAGAAACGCAGCCGTGTTTCGCGGAGCCAACGCTATCAGTCTCGACGCAAAGGGCCGTCTCGCCATGCCGAGCCGGTACCGTGACGAGCTCGTTTCGCGTAGTTCCGGGCAGTTGATCGTCACGATCGACGCCGTTGATCCGTGTCTGTGTGTCTACCCGCTCGATGAGTGGGAAATTATTGAAACCAAGTTGCGCGCGCTCCCTTCGCTTCGCGAGGAGAACCGCCGACTGCAACGTTTGCTGATCGGCAACGCCGTCGACCTTGAACTCGACGGCAGCGGCCGTTTCCTGGTTCCGCCGCGCCTGCGCGAATACGCGAAGCTCGACAAGCGCGCAATGCTGGTGGGCCAACTGAACAAGTTCCAACTGTGGGACGAAGATGCCTGGAACGCGGTTTCCGCCGCCGACCTCGCTGCCATACAACAACCGGGCGCCATGCCCGACGAACTGCGTGATCTGATCCTGTGACTATTGATAGCGGCTTCAACCACATCACCGTACTGCTTGACGAAGCCGTCGAGGCTCTCGCCGTACGTCCTGATGGCTGCTATCTGGACGGCACGTTCGGACGCGGCGGGCACAGCCGGCTGATCCTCAGCAAGCTGGGGCCTGACGGGCGGCTCCTCGGATTCGACAAGGATCCTCAGGCGATTGCCACCGGGCAAACGCTAGCGGCCGAAGACGGCCGCTTTGTCGTTGTGCAGCGCAGCTTTGCCGAACTCGGCGCGGAAGTGGCCGAGCGCGGCCTGTCCGGCAAGGTCAGCGGCATCCTGCTTGACCTGGGCGTGTCCTCGCCGCAGCTCGACGACCCGGAGCGCGGGTTCAGTTTCCTCAACGACGGCCCGCTGGACATGCGCATGGATCCGTCCCGCGGCATCAGCGCGGCGGAGTTCGTCAACACCGCATCGGTCGAAGAGATCGCACGGGTGTTCAAGGAGTACGGCGAGGAGCGGTTCTCCGGTCGCATGGCCCGTGCCGTGGTCGAGCGCCGCGATGTCACGCCGTTCGAGCGCACCGGCGACCTGGCCGAAGTCCTCAAGGTCGCCAACCCGGCCTGGGAAAAGGGCAAGAACCCGGCGACCCGCGCGTTCCAGGGCCTGCGCATTCACGTCAACAATGAACTGGGCGACCTGGAGGCCGGACTTGAAGCCGCGCTCGAGTGCCTGGAAGTCGGCGGCCGCCTGGTGGTCATCAGTTTCCATTCGCTGGAAGACCGCATCGTCAAACTGTTCATGCGCAAGCTGGTGAAGGGCGAGGCCGACAACCTGCCGCGCAACCTGCCGGTTCGGCACGTGGCGTTCGAACCGAAGATCAAGATCCACGGCAAGGCGCAGACCGCCTCCGATGCCGAGCTCAAGGCCAACCCGCGCTCGCGCAGCGCGGTCATGCGTGTGGCGGAGAAGCTGCGGTGAGCAAGCTATTCGCCAAGCCCCTGCCGGGCGGCAGCTTCTTCATGCTGCTGCTGTTCATCGGCGTGCTCGTGTCGGCCATCGGCGTGTCCTACAGCGCCCACTGGAACCGGCAGTTGCTCAACACCCTGTACAACGAGCTGAGCGTGCGCGACAAGGCGCAGGCCGAGTGGGGGCGTCTGATCCTGGAGCAAAGCACCTGGACCGCCCACAGCCGCATCGAAGTGCTGGCCACCGAACAGTTGAAGATGCACATCCCCGGCGCGGCTGACGTGAAGATGGTGGCGCCATGATGAAGCTCGAAGGCGCACTCTTCCCATGGCGGTTCCGCCTGGTGGTGGGGCTGCTCGGCATCATGGTCGCGGCGATCTGCTGGCGCATCATCGACCTGCAGGTGGTCGACCGTGACTTCCTTAAAGGTCAGGGCGATGCGCGCAGCGTCCGTCACATTCCGATTCCGGCGCACCGTGGCCTGATCACCGACCGCAACGGCGAACCGCTCGCCGTGAGCACGCCTGTGACCACCCTGTGGGCAAACGCCAAGGAAATGCAGCTGGCCAAAGAAAAATGGCCGGCATTGGCGGCTGCGCTGGGGCAGGATCCCAAAGCCCTGGCCGAGCGCCTCGAGGCGCAGGCGAACAAAGAATTCATCTACCTGGTGCGTGGGCTGACCCCCGAGCAGGGCCAGGCCGTGCTCGACCTGAAAGTGCCTGGCGTCTACGGCATCGAAGAGTTCCGCCGGTTCTACCCGGCCGGCGAAGTCACCGCGCACATGGTCGGCTTCACCGACATCGACGACCACGGCCGCGAAGGCGTCGAGCTGGCCTACGACGAATGGCTCGCCGGGGTGCCGGGCAAACGACAGGTCATCAAGGATCGGCGCGGTCGGCTGATCAAGGATGTCCAGGTCACCAAGAACGCCAAGGCCGGCAAGCCCTTGGCGTTGTCGATTGACCTGCGCCTGCAGTACCTGGCCAACCGCGAACTGCGCAACGCGATCATCGAGAACGGCGCCAAGGCCGGCAGCCTGGTGATCATGGACGTGAAGACCGGCGAGATCCTGGCCATGGTCAACCAGCCGACCTACAACCCGAACAACCGCCGCTACCTGCAGCCGGCGATGATGCGCAACCGGGCGATGATCGACGTCTTCGAGCCGGGTTCGACCATGAAGGCCATTTCCATGAGCGCCGCCATCGAGAGCGGGCGCTGGAAACCGAGCGACACCGTCGAGGTGTATCCGGGCAGCCTGCAGATCGGCAAGTACACCATCAAGGACGTGTCCAAGACCGAAGGCCCGGTGCTGGACATGACCGGCATCCTGATCAACTCCAGTAACGTCGGCATGAGCAAGGTCGCCTTCGACATCGGCGGCGAGACCATTTTCCGTCTGGCGCAGAAGCTGGGCCTCGGCCAGGACACCGGCCTGGGCTTCCCCGGCGAGCGTGTCGGCAACCTGCCGAACTACCGGGACTGGCGCAAGGCCGAAACCGCGACGCTGTCCTACGGCTACGGCGTGTCCGTCACCGCGATCCAGCTGGTGCACGCGTTCTCGGCGCTGGCCAACAACGGCCGCCTCGCGCCGCTGACCCTGATCAAGACCGACAAGGCCCCGCAGACCACCCAGGTGCTGCCGGAAACCGTGGCGAAAACCATGCAGGGCATGCTGCAGCAGGTGATCGAGGCTCCGCGCGGCGTGTTCCGTGCGCAGGTGCCGGCGTATCACGTGGGCGGCAAGTCGGGTACGGCGCGCAAGACGTCGGTGGGCACCAAGGGCTACGCCGAAAACTCCTACCGTTCGTTGTTCGCCGGCTTCGGCCCGATGAGCGATCCGCGTTACGCCATCGTCGTGGTGATCGATGAACCGACCAAGGCCGGCTACTTCGGCGGTCTGGTGTCGGCGCCGGTGTTCAGCCGCGTGATGTCCGGCACCCTGCGCCTGATGAACGTCACCCCGGACAACCTGCCGACCACACAACAGGCCAACGCCACCCCGGCCGTTCCGCTGAAAGCCAATGGAGGGCGCGGCTGATGTCTCTGAGCCTGAACAAGATATTCCCCCACGCCGGCCACGATCTGCTGATCCGTGAACTGGCGCTGGACAGCCGCAACGTGCGCGCCGGCGACCTGTTCCTCGCGGTGCCGGGCGGCAAGTTCGACGGCCGTGCCCACATCGCCGACGCGCTGGAGCGCGGCGCCGCCGCCGTGGCCTATGAAGTGCAGGGTGCCACCGTGCTGCCGATCACCGACGTGCCGCTGATCCCGGTCAAGGGCCTGGCGGCGCAGCTGTCGGATATCGCCGGGCGCTTCTACGGCGAGCCCAGCCATCACCTGAACCTGATCGGCGTGACCGGCACCAACGGCAAGACCAGCGTGACCCAACTGGTGGCCCAGGCCCTGGACCTGCTCGGCCAGCACTGCGGCATCGTCGGCACCCTCGGTTCCGGTTTCTACGGCGCGCTGCAGAGCGGCCTGCACACCACGCCGAACCCGATCGCCATGCAAGCGACCCTGGGCGACCTGAAAAAGGCCGGCGCCAAGGCCGTAGCCATGGAAGTGTCGTCCCACGGCCTGGACCAGGGCCGGGTCACGGCGCTGGCGTTCGATGTGGCGGTGATGACCAACCTGTCCCGCGACCACCTCGATTACCACGGCACCATGGAAGCCTACGCGGCGGCCAAGGCCAGGCTGTTCGCCTGGAACGACCTGAAATGCCGGGTGGTCAACCTCGACGACGACTTCGGCCGGCAACTGGCCGCCGAACAGCGCGAGTCGCGGCTGATCACCTACAGCCTGCTCGACAGCGGCGCCTACCTCTATTGCCGCGAAGCGCAGTTCGACGACCACGGCGTGCGCGCCACGCTGGTCACGCCCCAGGGTGAACATCACCTGCGCAGCACGCTGTTGGGCCGCTTCAACCTGAGCAACGTGCTGGCGGCGGTCGGTGCGTTGCTCGGCCTGGACTACCCGCTGGACGAAATCCTCAAGGTGCTGCCGAAGCTCGAAGGCCCGGCCGGACGCATGCAGCGCCTGGGCGGCGGCAGCCAGCCGCTGGTGGTGGTCGACTACGCCCACACGCCGGATGCGCTGGAAAAGGTCCTGACCGCGTTGCGCCCGCACGTCAAAGGCCAACTGCTGTGCCTGTTCGGCTGCGGCGGCGACCGTGACCGCGGCAAGCGTCCGCTGATGGCCGAAGTGGTGGAGCGTCTGGCCGACCGCGTACTGGTCACCGACGACAACCCGCGCACGGAAGACCCGGCGCAGATCTTCGACGACATCCGTGCCGGTTTCGCGGCTGTGGATAACGTCACCTTCGTGGCCGGCCGCGGCCAGGCCATCGCTCAACTGATCGCCGGCGCCTCGGCCGACGACGTGATCGTCCTGGCCGGCAAGGGCCATGAGGACTATCAGGAAATCAACGGCCAGCGGCATGCCTTTTCCGATCTGGTGGAAGCCGATCATGCCCTGACCGCGTGGGAGGTGGCCCATGCTTAAGGCCCTGAAACTCAGCGAACTGACCAATGCCCTCGACGCGCGGCTGATCGCCGGCGACGCGAGCTTCGACGGCGTCAGCATCGACAGCCGCGCGATCAAGCCCGGCCAGCTGTTCATCGCCCTGACCGGCCCGCGTTTCGACGGTCACGACTACCTCAACGAGGTCGCCGCCAAAGGCGCGGTCGCGGCGCTGGTCGAGCGCGAGATCGCCGACAGCACGCTGCCGCAACTGCTGGTCAAGGACACCCGCCAGGCGCTGGGCCAGTTGGGTGCGCTCAACCGTGCCGCGTTCACCCACCCGGTGGCGGCCGTGACCGGCTCCAGCGGCAAGACCACGGTCAAGGAAATGCTTGCCGGCATCCTGCGCACCCGTGGCTCGGTGCACGCGACCCGCGGCAACCTGAACAACGACCTCGGCGTCCCGCTGACCCTGCTCGAACTCGCTCCGGAACACAGCGCGGCGGTGATCGAGCTGGGGGCGTCGCGCCTCGGCGAAATTGCCTACACCGTCGGCCTGACCAAACCCCATGTGGCGATCCTCAACAACGCAGGCACCGCCCACGTCGGCGAGTTCGGCGGGCCGGAAAAGATCGTCGAGGCCAAGGGCGAGATCATCGAAGGGCTGGCCGCCGACGGCACCGCGGTGCTGAACCTCGACGACAAGGCTTTCGGCATCTGGAAAGCCCGGGCGGGCGGACGCAAGGTGCTGACCTTCGCCCTGAACAACCCGCAGGCGGATTTCCGTGCCAGCGACCTGGCCACCGACGCACGCGGCTGCCCGGCGTTCATCCTGCACGGGCCGGCCGGCGCCGAGCGGGTGCAACTGAACCTGCTCGGCACCCACAACGTCGCCAACGCCCTGGCCGCCGCGGCCGCTGCCCATGCCCTGGGCGTGTCGCCGTTCGG
Source organism: Pseudomonas ekonensis (assembly GCF_019145435.1). Lineage (NCBI taxonomy): Bacteria > Pseudomonadati > Pseudomonadota > Gammaproteobacteria > Pseudomonadales > Pseudomonadaceae > Pseudomonas > Pseudomonas ekonensis. The sequence continues at coordinate 454,937 of NZ_JAHSTS010000001.1, forward strand.
CATCGCCACCGGGCTTGGCGCGGTGCAGCCGGTCAAGGGCCGCACCGTCGCGCAGTTGGCCAAGAACGGCCAGCGCGTGATCGACGACACCTACAACGCAAACCCCACCTCCATGTGCGCGGCCGTTGATATACTCGCCGGCTTTTCCGGCCGCACCGTTCTGGTGCTCGGGGACATCGGCGAGTTGGGCGACTGGGCGGAGCAGGGGCACCGCGACGTGGGCGAGTACGCCCGGGGCAAGGTTTCCGCGCTTTACGCCGTCGGCCCGCTGATGGCCCATGCCGTGAACGCTTTCGGTGCGCAGGCGCATCACTTCGGCACCCAGGCCGAACTGATCCAGGCCCTGGCCGCCGAGCAGGACAAAAACACCACCATTTTGATCAAGGGCTCGCGCAGCGCGGCGATGGAAAACATCGTGGCGGCCCTGTGCGGTTCCAGTCTGGAGAAACATTAATGCTGCTGCTGCTAGCGGAGTATCTGCAACAGTTCTACAAAGGCTTCGCGGTCTTCCAGTACCTGACCCTGCGCGGGATTCTCGGTGTGCTGACCGCGCTGGTCCTGTCGCTGTGCTACGGCCCATGGATGATCCGCACCCTGCAGAACCGCCAGATCGGCCAGGCCGTGCGCAACGACGGCCCGCAATCGCACCTGTCCAAGTCGGGTACGCCGACCATGGGCGGCGCCCTGATCCTGTCGTCCATCGGCGTCAGCACCCTGCTGTGGGCCGACCTCACCAACCGTTACGTCTGGGTCGTGCTGCTGGTGACCCTGCTGTTCGGCGCCATCGGCTGGGTCGACGACTACCGCAAGGTGATCGAGAAGAACTCCCGTGGCCTGCCGAGCCGCTGGAAGTATTTCTGGCAGTCGGTGTTCGGCCTCGGCGCCGCGATCTTCCTGTACATGACCGCCGCGACGCCGGTGGAAACCACCCTGATCCTGCCGATGCTCAAGGACTACAGCATTCCGCTGGGCGCCGGCTTCATCGTGCTGACCTACTTTGTGATCGTCGGCTCGAGCAACGCGGTCAACCTGACCGACGGCCTCGACGGCCTGGCGATCATGCCGACCGTGATGGTCGGCGGCGGCCTGGGCATCTTCTGCTACCTGTCGGGCAACGTGAAATTCGCCGAATACCTGCTGATCCCTTACGTGCCGGGCGCGGGCGAACTGATCGTGTTCTGCGGTGCGCTGATCGGCGCCGGCCTGGGCTTCCTGTGGTTCAACACCTATCCGGCCCAGGTCTTCATGGGCGACGTCGGCGCGCTGGCGCTGGGCGCTGCCCTGGGCACCATCGCCGTGATCGTGCGCCAGGAAATCGTCCTGTTCATCATGGGCGGCGTGTTCGTGATGGAGACCCTTTCGGTGGTCATCCAGGTTGCCTCTTTCAAACTGACCGGCCGCCGCGTGTTCCGCATGGCGCCGATCCACCACCACTTTGAACTCAAGGGCTGGCCCGAGCCGCGTGTGATCGTCCGTTTCTGGATCATCACCGTGATCCTCGTGCTGATCGGCCTTGCCACCCTGAAGCTGAGGTAGAACGAGTGTCCCTGATCGCTTCCGACCACTTCCGCATCATTGTCGGCCTCGGCAAGAGCGGCATGTCCCTGGTTCGCTTCCTGGCGAACCGGGGCGTGGCGTTTGCGGTGGCCGACACGCGGGAAAACCCGCCGGAACTGGCCACGCTCAAGCGTGACTATCCGCACGTGGAAGTGCGTTGTGGCGAGCTGGACGTCGAGTTCCTGTGCCGTGCCGACGAACTCTACGTGAGCCCGGGCCTGGCGCTGGCGACCCCGGCCCTGCAGGCCGCAGCGGCCCGTGGCGTGAAACTGTCCGGCGACATCGAGCTGTTCGCGCGCAACGCGAAGGCGCCGATCGTGGCCATCAGCGGCTCCAACGCGAAAAGCACCGTCACCACCCTGGTCGGCGAGATGGCGGCTGCCGCCGGCAAACGCGTGGCGGTGGGCGGCAACCTCGGCACACCGGCGCTGGATCTCTTGAGCGACGATGTCGAGCTGTACGTGATGGAACTGTCGAGCTTCCAGCTGGAGACCACCGACCAGCTCAACGCCGAAGTGGCGACCGTGCTCAACATCAGCGAAGACCATATGGACCGCTACAGCGGCCTGCCGGCCTACCACCTGGCCAAGCACCGGATCTTCCGGGGCGCCAGGCAGTTCGTGGTCAACCGCCAGGACGCCCTGAGCCGTCCGTTGATGGGCGAGGGCCAGCCCTGCTGGACCTTCGGCCTGACCAAACCGGACTTCAAGGCGTTCGGCATTCGCGAAGAGGACGGCGAGAAGTGGCTGGCCTTCGAATTCCAGAACCTGATGCCGGTGCGCGAACTGAAGATCCGCGGCGCCCACAACCAGTCCAACGCCCTGGCGGCGCTGGCGCTCGGCCATGCGGCCGGCCTGCCGTTCGACGCGATGCTCGCGGCGCTGCGCAACTTCGCCGGCCTCGAGCACCGCTGCCAGTGGGTGCGTGACGTGGACGGCGTCGGCTACTACAACGACTCCAAGGCCACCAACGTCGGCGCCGCACTGGCCGCCATCGAAGGCCTGGGCGCGGACATCGACGGCAAGATCGTGCTGATCGCCGGCGGCGACGGCAAGGGCGCCGAATTCCATGACCTGCGCGATCCGGTGGCGGCCCACTGCCGTGCCGTGATCCTGATGGGCCGCGACAGCGACAAGATCGGCGAGGCCGTCGGCGAAGCCGTGCCGCTGATCCGTGCCGGCTCCCTGGTCGAAGCCGTTGCGCAATGCCGCGCCGCCGCCCGTCCGGGCGACGTCGTGCTGCTGTCGCCGGCCTGCGCCAGTTTCGACATGTTCAAGAACTACGAAGACCGTGGTCACCAGTTCGTCCGCGCCGTGGAGGACCTGGCATGAGCCTGAAAGGGATCATCAAGCCGTACCCGTCGCCGATCATCACCGGACGCGGCATCGACCTCGACTTCCCGATGCTCGCCGGCTGCCTGGCGCTGCTGGGGCTCGGGCTGATCATGATCGCCTCGGCGTCGACCGAAGTGGCGGCGGCCCAGTCGGGCAGCGCCCTCTATTACATGATCCGCCACCTGATCTACATCGTGCTGGGGCTGGGCGCGTGCGTCGTGACCATGATGATCCCGATCGCCACCTGGCAACGCATGGGCTGGATGATGCTGATCGGCGCCTTCGGCCTGCTGGTGATGGTGATCGTCCCCGGCATCGGCCGCGAAGTGAACGGTTCGATGCGCTGGATCGGCTTCAGCTTCTTCAACGTGCAGCCCTCCGAGATCGCCAAGGTGTTCGTGGTGATCTACCTCGCCGGCTACCTGGTGCGCCGGCAGAAGGAAGTGCGCGAAAGCTGGATGGGCTTCTTCAAGCCGTTCATCGTGCTGCTGCCGATGGCCGGCCTGCTGCTGATGGAGCCGGACTTCGGCGCCACCGTCGTGATGATGGGCGCGGCCGCGGCGATGCTGTTCCTGGGCGGCGTCGGCCTGTTCCGGTTCTCCCTGATGGTGGTGCTGGCGGTCGCGGCGGTGGTGCTGCTGATCCAGATGCAGCCGTACCGGATGGCGCGTCTGACCAACTTCGCCGACCCGTGGGCCGACCAGTTCGGCGCCGGCTACCAGCTGTCCCAGGCGCTGATCGCGTTCGGCCGCGGCGAGTGGCTGGGCGTCGGCCTGGGCAACAGCGTGCAGAAGCAGTTCTACCTGCCGGAAGCCCACACCGACTTCGTGTTCTCGGTGCTGGCCGAGGAGCTGGGGGCCGTGGGTTCGCTGTGCACCGTGGCGCTGTTCGTGTTCGTCTGCATCCGGGGCATGTACATCGGCCTGTGGGCCGAGAAGGCCAAACAGTTTTTTGCCGCCTATGTCGCTTACGGGCTGTCGTTCCTGTGGATAGGCCAGTTCCTGATCAACATCGGCGTGAACGTCGGCCTGCTGCCGACCAAGGGCCTGACCTTGCCGTTCCTCAGTTACGGCGGCAGCTCCCTGGTGATCTGCTGTGCCTGTCTCGGCCTGCTGCTGCGGATCGAGTGGGAGAGCCGTACGCACCTGGGCAGCGAAGAGATGGAATTCCATGAGAGCGACTTCGCCGAGGAGCCGAACCATGGGCGCTAACGTATTGATCATGGCCGGCGGCACCGGCGGCCACGTGTTCCCGGCGCTGGCCTGTGCCCGCGAGTTCCAGGCGCGCGGCTACACCGTGCACTGGCTCGGCACCCCGCGCGGGATCGAGAACGACCTGGTGCCGGCTGCAGGCCTTGAGCTGCACCGCATCAACGCCACCGGCCTGCGGGGCAAGGGCAAGCTGTCGCTGCTCAAGGCGCCGTTCATGCTGCTCAAGTCGGTGCTGCAGGCCCGTGCCGTGATGCGCCGCCTCAAGCCGGTGTGCGTGGTCGGTTTCGGCGGTTATGTGACCGGCCCCGGCGGCGTCGCCGCGAAGCTGGCCGGCGTGCCGGTGATCGTTCACGAGCAGAACGCCGTGGCCGGCACCGCCAATCGGATGCTGGTGCCGTTCGCCGCCCGGGTGTGTGAAGCGTTTCCCGACACCTTTACCCTGTCGGACAGCCGCCGCACCACCGGCAACCCGGTGCGCAGCGAGCTGTTCCTCGAAACGCCGCGGCAGGCCCTGGCCGGCCGCAAGGCACGTTTGCTGATCCTGGGCGGAAGCCTGGGCGCAGAACCGTTGAACAAACTGTTGCCTGAAGCCCTGGCGCAAGTCGCTGCCGACCTGCGTCCGGAGGTGTTCCACCAGGCCGGCAAGAACCACGATGAAGTGACTGCAGAGCGCTACCGCGCCGCCGGCGTCGACGCGCAGGTGCAGCCGTTCATCAAAGACATGGCCCAGGCCTATGGCTGGGCTGACCTGGTGGTGTGCCGCGCAGGCGCCCTGACCATCAGTGAACTGGCCGCCGCCGGTCTGCCTTCGATGCTGGTGCCCTTGCCCCACGCCATCGACGATCACCAGACCCGCAACGCCGATTATTTGGCCCGCGAAGGCGCTGCCTTCCTGATGCCGCAAAGAACGACCGGCGCAGCGGATCTTGCCGCGCGCCTGACAGAGGTCTTGATGCAACCGCAACGACTCGAACAAATGGCCCAAGCGGCCCGCCGTCTGGCCAAACCCGATGCCACCCGTAGCGTGGTCGACACCTGCCTGGAGGTGGCCCATGGTTGAGAATCAGAAAGCCATGCCGCAACCGGAAATGCGCCGCATCCGCCGCATCCACTTCGTCGGCATCGGCGGCGTGGGCATGTGCGGCATCGCCGAGGTGCTGCTGAACCTGGGCTACGCCGTGTCCGGCTCGGACCTTAAGGCTTCGCCGGTCACCGAGCGCCTGGAGTCCTTCGGCGCGCAGATCTTCATCGGCCACCGTGCCGAGAACGCCGCCGCGGCCGACGTGCTGGTGGTGTCCAGCGCCGTCAACACCTCCAACCCGGAAGTGGCGACCGCCCTTGAGCGCCGCATTCCCGTGGTGCCCCGTGCCGAGATGCTGGCCGAGCTGATGCGCTACCGCCACGGCATCGCCGTCGCCGGCACCCACGGCAAGACCACCACCACCAGCCTGATCGCTTCGGTGTTCGCGGCCGGCGGCCTGGATCCGACCTTCGTCATCGGCGGCCGCCTGAACGCCGCCGGCACCAATGCGCAGCTGGGCACCAGCCGCTACCTGATCGCCGAGGCGGACGAGAGCGACGCAAGTTTCCTGCACCTGCAGCCGCTGGTGGCCGTGGTCACCAACATCGACGCCGACCACATGGCGACCTACGACGGCGACTTCAACAAACTGAAGAAGACCTTCGTCGAGTTCCTGCACAACCTGCCGTTCTACGGGCTGGCGGTGATGTGCCTGGACGACCCGGTGGTGCGCGAGATCCTGCCGCAGGTCAAGCGTCCGACCGTGACCTACGGCTTCAGCGAAGACGCCGACGTGCGCGCGATCAACGTGCGCCAGCAAGGCATGCAGACCTTCTTCACCGTGCTGCGCCCTGACCGCGAGCCGCTGGAGGTGTCGGTGAACATGCCCGGCAACCACAACGTGCTCAATTCCCTGGCGACCATCTGCATCGCCACCGACGAAGGCGTCAGCGACGAAGCCATCGTCCAGGGCCTGTCGGGCTTCCAGGGCGTGGGGCGGCGCTTCCAGGTCTACGGCGAGCTGCCGGTGGACGGCGGCAACGTGATGCTGGTCGACGACTACGGCCACCACCCGACCGAAGTCGCGGCCGTGATCAAGGCCGTGCGCGGCGGCTGGCCTGAGCGCCGCCTGGTGATGGTCTACCAGCCGCACCGCTACAGCCGCACCCGCGACCTGTACGACGATTTCGTCAACGTGCTGGCCGACGCCAACGTGCTGCTGCTGATGGAGGTCTACCCGGCCGGCGAAGAGCCGATCCCCGGCGCCGACAGCCGCAAACTGTGCAACAGCATCCGTCAGCGCGGCCAGCTCGACCCGATCTACATCGAGCGCGGCGCCGACCTCGCGCCGGTGGTCAAGCCGCTGCTGCGCGCCGGCGACATCCTGCTGTGCCAAGGCGCCGGGGACATCGGCGGCCTGGCGCCGAAACTGTTGAAAAGCGAGTTGTTCGCCGGGGCCGTCGCGGCGCCGGTCGAGGGGAAGTTGAAATGAGTGCTGCCTACGCGAACCTGTTCTCCACCATCGCGCCGAAAGACTTCGGCCGCGTCGCCGTGCTGTTCGGCGGCAAGAGCGCCGAGCGTGAAGTCTCGCTGAAGTCCGGCAACGCCGTGCTCGCCGCGCTGCAGAGCGCCGGCGTGGACGCGTTCGGCATCGACGTGGGCGACGACCTGCTGCAGCGCCTGCTGAGCGAGAGGATCGACCGTGCGTTCATCATCCTCCACGGTCGCGGCGGCGAAGACGGCAGCATGCAGGGCCTGCTCGAAGTCGCCGGCATTCCGTACACCGGCAGCGGCATCCTGGCCTCGGCGCTGGCCATGGACAAGCTGCGCACCAAGCAGGTCTGGCACAGCCTCGGCATCCCGACGCCGCGCCACGCCGTGCTGCGCAGCGAAGCGGACTGTATTTCGGCGGCGGCGGAACTGGGCTTCCCTTTGATCGTCAAACCGGCCCATGAAGGTTCAAGTATCGGGATGGCCAAAGTGACTTCCGCGTCCGAGCTGATCGACGCCTGGAAAGCGGCCAGTACCTACGATTCGCAAGTGTTGGTCGAGCAATGGATCCAGGGTCCGGAGTTCACCATCGCCACCCTGCGCGACCAGGTGTTGCCGCCGATCGCCCTAGGTACGCCCCACACGTTCTACGACTACGACGCCAAGTACATCGCCAACGATACCCAGTACCGCATTCCGTGCGGGCTCGATGCCGCCAAGGAACAGGAACTCATGGACCTGACCGCCAAGGCCTGCGGCGCGCTGGGCATCGCCGGTTGGGGACGCGCGGACGTCATGCAGGACGCCGACGGGCAGTTCTGGTTCCTGGAGGTGAACACCGCTCCGGGCATGACCGACCACAGCCTGGTGCCGATGGCCGCCCGTGCCGCCGGCCTGGATTTCCAGCAACTGGTCCTGGCCATCCTGGCCGCCAGTGTCGAAGCAGACGCGCGAGGTTAAGACCATGCAAGGCGCACAGCTCAGACATCAGCCCTCCGCACCCGGCCGCAAGCCGGTGCCGCGGGGCGCCAGCCGTATGGTGGCCAAAGAGCCGATGTCCGCGCGCCTGCCCAAAGCCAATTTCGGCTTCCTCAAAGGGCTGTTCTGGCCGGTGCTGCTGGTGGCCCTGGGCTTCGGCACCTACGAAGGCGCGCAGCGGCTGCTGCCGTACGCCGACCGGCCGATCACCAAGATCGCGGTGCAGGGCGACCTGAGCTACATCAGCCAGCAGGCGGTGCAGCAGCGCATCGCCCCGTACGTGGCGTCGAGCTTCTTCACCATCGACCTGGCCAGCATGCGCACGGAACTGGAGCAAATGCCGTGGATCGCCCACGCCGAAGTGCGTCGGGTGTGGCCGGACCAGGTGGTGATCCGCCTCGAAGAGCAGCTGCCGGTGGCCCGTTGGGGCGACGAGTCGCTGCTCAACAACCAGGGCCAGGCGTTCACGCCCAAGGAACTGGCGAACTACGAACACCTGCCGCAGCTGTTCGGCCCCCAGCGGGCCCAGCAGCAAGTGATGCAGCAGTATCAGGTGCTGAGCCAGATGCTCAGGCCGTTGGGCTTCTCGATCGCGCGCCTGGAACTGCGCGAGCGGGGCAGCTGGTTCCTGACCACCGGTGCCGGTAGTTCCGGCCCCGGCATCGAGTTGTTGCTGGGACGCGGCAACCTGGTGGAAAAGATGCGCCGCTTCATTGCCATCTACGACAAGACGCTCAAAGAACAGATTACGAACATTGCGCGCATCGATCTGCGCTACGCCAACGGCCTGGCCGTTGGCTGGCGGGAACCTGTAGCGCCGCCGGCAGCCCAACCCGCTGTCGCAAAGAATTAAGAAGAGGCAGGACCCATGGCAAACGTGCAAAGCGGCAAAATGATCGTCGGTCTGGATATCGGCACCTCCAAGGTGGTGGCGCTGGTAGGCGAGGTCGCTGACGACGGCACGCTCGATATCGTCGGGATCGGCACCCATCCGTCCCGCGGCCTGAAGAAAGGCGTGGTGGTGAACATCGAATCCACCGTGCAGTCGATCCAGCGCGCCATCGAAGAGGCGCAGCTGATGGCCGGCTGCCGGATCCACTCGGCGTTCGTCGGCGTGGCCGGCAACCACATCCGCAGCCTGAACTCCCACGGCATCGTGGCGATCCGCGACCGCGAAGTCAGCTCCGCGGACCTTGAGCGCGTGCTCGACGCCGCCCAGGCCGTGGCGATCCCGGCCGACCAGCGGGTGCTGCACACCCTGCCGCAGGACTACGTGATCGACAACCAGGAAGGCGTGCGCGAGCCGCTGGGCATGTCCGGCGTGCGCCTGGAGGCCAAGGTCCACGTGGTCACCTGCGCCGTCAACGCCGCGCAGAACATCGAGAAGTGCGTGCGCCGCTGTGGCCTGGAAATCGACGACATCATCCTTGAGCAACTGGCCTCGGCCTACTCGGTGCTCACCGACGACGAAAAGGAACTGGGCGTGTGCCTGGTGGACATCGGCGGCGGCACCACCGACATCGCGATCTTCACCGAAGGCGCCATCCGCCACACGGCGGTGATCCCGATCGCCGGCGACCAGGTGACCAACGACATTGCCATGGCGTTGCGCACCCCGACCCAGTACGCCGAAGAGATCAAGATCCGCTACGCCTGCGCCCTGGCCAAGCTGGCCGGCGCCGGCGAGACCATCAAGGTGCCGAGCGTCGGCGACCGTCCGCCGCGCGAGCTGTCGCGCCAGGCCCTGGCCGAAGTGGTCGAGCCGCGCTACGACGAGCTGTTCACCCTGATCCAGGCCGAGCTGCGCCGCAGCGGCTACGAAGACCTGATCCCGGCGGGCATCGTCCTGACCGGCGGCACCTCGAAGATGGAAGGCGCCACCGAGCTGGCCGAGGAAATCTTCCACATGCCGGTGCGCCTGGGCGTGCCGCACGGCGTCAAGGGCCTCGACGACGTGGTGCGCAACCCGATCTATTCGACCGGCGTGGGCCTGCTGATGTACGGCCTGCAGAAGCAGTCCGACGGGATCTCGTTCTCGGGCATCGGCAGCCGCGACAGCTACAGCAACGACGAGCCGCAGGCGCCGTTGCTCGACCGACTGAAGAAGTGGGTCCAAGGCAACTTTTAAAGGCAGCTCGAAGCGTCACGCTTCGAGCCGCAGGCAGTAGCAGTAGATGCACCGCAACAAAAAAGCAGTAGGCGAAAAAACTAGAGAATGTAAGGAGAGGGAAAATGTTCGAACTCGTAGACAACATCCCCGCAAGCCCGGTGATCAAGGTTATCGGTGTGGGCGGTGGCGGCGGCAACGCCGTCAATCACATGGTCAAGAGCAACATCGAAGGCGTCGAGTTCATCTGCGCCAACACCGATGCCCAGGCCCTGAAGAACATCGGTGCACGCACCATCCTGCAACTGGGCACCGGCGTGACCAAGGGCCTGGGTGCGGGCGCCAACCCGGAAGTCGGCCGTCAGGCCGCGCTGGAAGACCGCGAGCGCATCGCTGAAGTCCTGGCCGGCACCAACATGGTGTTCATCACCACCGGCATGGGCGGCGGCACCGGTACCGGTGCGGCGCCGATCATCGCCGAAGTGGCCAAGGAAATGGGCATCCTGACCGTTGCGGTCGTGACCCGTCCGTTCCCGTTCGAAGGCCGCAAGCGCATGCAGATCGCCGACGAAGGCATCCGCATGCTGTCCGAAAGCGTCGACTCGCTGATCACCATCCCGAACGAGAAGCTGCTGACCATCCTGGGCAAGGACGCCAGCCTGCTGTCCGCCTTCGCCAAGGCCGACGACGTGCTGGCCGGCGCCGTGCGCGGCATCTCCGACATCATCAAGCGTCCGGGCATGATCAACGTCGACTTCGCCGACGTGCGCACCGTGATGAGCGAAATGGGCATGGCGATGATGGGCACCGGCTGCGCCAGCGGTCCGAACCGTGCTCGCGAAGCCACCGAAGCGGCCATCCGCAACCCGCTGCTCGAAGACGTGAACCTGCAGGGCGCACGCGGCATCCTGGTGAACATCACCGCAGGCCCCGACCTGTCCCTGGGCGAGTACTCCGACGTGGGTTCGATCATCGAAGCCTTCGCGTCCGAGCACGCGATGGTCAAGGTCGGCACCGTGATCGATCCGGACATGCGCGACGAGCTGCACGTGACTGTGGTCGCCACCGGTCTGGGCGCCAAGATCGAGAAGCCTGTGAAGGTCATCGACAACACCGTCCACACCACCATGGCCGCCGCCCCGGTGCAGCCGCAGCAGGCCCCTGCACGTCAGGAGCAGCCAGCGGTGAACTACCGTGACCTGGACCGTCCGACCGTCATGCGCAACCAGGCCCAGGCCGGTGCTGCGACTGCCGCGAAGATGAATCCGCAAGATGACCTGGACTACCTGGACATCCCGGCTTTCCTGCGTCGTCAGGCCGATTGATGAAATGTATCAGGGGTATTCAGGTGATTGGTGTTCAGCAAAGGCTCGGTCTGCTATCATCGCCAGCCTTTGTTGATACCAGTTCGCAATTTGCGCTGAAGCGGCCCATGCCATGATTAAACAACGCACACTGAAAAACATTATCCGTGCCACCGGTGTTGGCCTGCACTCCGGCGAGAAGGTCTACCTGACCCTCAAGCCTGCGCCGATCGACACCGGGATCGTCTTCCGTCGTGCCGACCTCGACCCAGTCGTCGAGATCCCGGCCCGCGCCGCCAACGTCGGCGAGACAACCATGTCGACGACGCTGGTCAACGGTGACGTGAAGGTGGACACGGTGGAGCACTTGCTCTCGGCCATGGCTGGCCTGGGCATCGATAACGCCTACGTCGAGCTCTCCGCGTCCGAAGTCCCGATCATGGATGGCAGCGCCGGACCTTTCGTATTCCTGATTCAGTCGGCTGGCCTGGAAGAGCAGGATGCCGCCAAGAAGTTCATCCGCATCCTGCGGGAAGTGACCGTGGAAGACGGCGACAAGCGCGCCACTTTCGTCCCTTTCGACGGGTTCAAGGTGAGCTTCGAGATCGATTTCGATCACCCGGTTTTCCGCGACCGCACCCAAAGTGCAAGCGTGGACTTCTCCAGCACGTCGTTCGTGAAGGAAGTCAGCCGCGCCCGCACCTTCGGTTTCATGAGTGACATCGAGTACCTGCGCAAGCACAACCTCGCACTCGGCGGCAGCGTGGAAAACGCGATCGTGGTCGATGCCGATGGCGTGCTGAACGAAGACGGCCTTCGCTACGAAGACGAGTTCGTGAAGCACAAGATCCTCGATGCGATCGGCGACCTCTACCTGCTGGGCAACAGCCTGATCGGTGAGTTCAAGGGCTTCAAGTCCGGTCACGCACTGAACAACCAGCTGCTGCGCAAGTTGATTGAGCAGACAGATGCCTGGGAAGTCGTGACGTTCGAAGACGCCAGCACCGCTCCGATCTCTTACATGCGCCCGGTTGCGGCGGTGTAAGTAAAAAACCTCTCTAGTTTTTTGAAGGCCACCTTGGGGTGGCCTTTTTTTATGCCCGGCATTCGCGTGGCTGGCGCAAGCGGTGGGAGCCAGCCTGCTGGCGATGGCGTCGGCAACGCCGGTTAAAGGCTCAAGCCACCACCACCCGGTTGCGCCCACCTTCCTTGGCCTGATACAGCGCCTTGTCCGCCGTAAACAGCAGTTGCTCAAGGCTTAAGTCCATTGCCGTCGTCCAGGTGCTGACGCCGATGCTCACGGTCATCGGCGCCTCGTCGCCGTCCATGCGGGGCAACTGCTCCACCGCCGCGCGGATGTGCTCGGCGATCTGGCGGGCGCCGGCGCTGTCGGTCTCGGCGAGGATCACCGAAAACTCTTCGCCGCCATAGCGGGCCACCAGATCCGCCGGGCGCCGCACGTTCGCGCTGACCACCCGGGCCAGCTCCTGCAACGCACGGTCTCCGGCCTGGTGCCCGTGGCGGTCGTTGAAGGCCTTGAAGCGGTCGGCGTCGATCATCAGCACCGACAGCGGCTTGCCCGAGCGCTGTGCGCGGAACCACTCGTGGCGCAGCGACTGGTCGAGCAGGCGCCGGTTGGCCACGCCGGTGAGGGCATCGGTGGCCGCCAGCTGCGCCAGCTCCCGTTCGGCCTGATGGCGCAGGCGCAGTTCCCGGGCCAGCAGCCAGGTCAGCCACAGCAGGCCGGCGCAGAGCACGCCGGTGGCGCCGCTGATCAGGATCGCCGTGCGTTGCCAGGCACCGAACACCGCATCGCTGGACAGGGCGACGATCACCGTCAGCGGCAGGTTGCCGACCCGGGAATAGGTGTACAGCCGCTGCCGCCGGTCCATGCTGGAAATGCTGTTGAAGCTGCCGTTGCCGCCGCTGTCGCCGAGGATCCGGATCACGTTGGGCCGGTTGGCGAAGCTCTTGCCGATGGAGTCGCTTTGCAGGTAAGGCTTCTGCGCCAGCAGCAGGCCGTCGCTGCTGATGATGTTCAGGGTGCTGTCGACGCCGATGTCGAGGCTGTTGAACAGCTGGTCGAAGTAATCGAGCTTCATCGACGCCACCGCCACGCCGATGAATTCGCCGGTGTCCGAGGACATGCGCCGGCTGAAGCTGATCCGCCATTGGTCGGCCTCCTCGCAGTCGCAGCGGGTCTTGAACGGACGGCTGATGAACAGGCCCGCGTCGCGGTTGAAGGCATGGGCCAGGAAGTAGTCGCGGTCGGCGAAGTTACCCGGTTTCGGCTCGACCCGGGAGGAGTCGGCCACCACCTCGCCGTGCTTGTCGAGCAGCAGGATGTCGCCCTTGAAGCGCGCAGCGGTGGAGCGGTCGAACAGCGCCATGTGGCGGATCTGCGGCGACACGTGCTTGAGGTCCTCGCGCTGGGCCGCGGCGATCAGGCCTTGCAGGGTCAGGTCGTACAGCTCGACGGTGCGCAGCACATCGGCGTCGATCAGTTGGGCGATGGTGGTGGCGCTGCGGGTGGCCGATTCCTGGGCGTTGGCGTGCTCGCGGATCAGCAGGAAGGTGACGATGCACACGATCGCGACGACGGTCAGCAGGCTGCCGAGAATCAGCAGCGGCACGGAACGTCCGGTCTTGCCCGAAGCAGGTGGGGTGCGGCTTGCGATCATGGTGGGCGTTCGGTTGAGAGGCTTGTATAAGCGTAGTTGTTTGCCTGCCGGTACAACGGATCCCTGTGGGAGCGGGCTTGCCCGCGAAGAGGGCGTGTCAATTGGCGCATCGGTCGCCTGACACACCGCATTCGCGGGCAAGCCCGCTCACACAGGGATAGATGGCCCGCCTGAACCTTTGTGATCAGACAGGCCGTTTCACTGTAGCGCCGATCTTAGAAGACGTTGATCGGGTAGTCGATGATCACGCGGTATTCATCGGTGTCCGAGTCCAGCGCGCCGTAGCCGTTGCCGCCGCGGTTGGTCGCCCATTGCAGGCGCACCGCCAGGTCTTTGGCCTGGCCGCTCTGCACCACGTACTTGAGGTCGATGTCGCGTTCCCGGTGCTTGGCGTTGCGGCCCTCGGCGCTGTACCACGCGGCGTAGCCGGGGCTGTCCGGATCGGTCTTGGTCAGGTCCAGGGTGCCGCGCGAGTAGGACACCGCCGAGGTCAGGCCCGGCAGGCCGACGCCTGCGAAGTCGTAGGCGTACTTGAGCTTCCACGAGCGTTCGTTCGGGCCGTTGAAGTCCGAGTACTGCTGGGAGTTGTCCAGGTAGATGCTGTCGCCTTGGCTGATGTAGTCGAACGGCGTGTTGCCGTTGACCCGCTGGTAGGCGGCGGTGAGGCTGTGGCTGCCGATGCCGACCGTGAAGTGCACGCTCCAGGTGTTGTTGTCGATGTCGCCCAGCAGGGCCTCGCCGGTGTCCTGGGTGTGGTAGTAGTGCAGGCCGGGGTTGAGGCTGACCTGATCGTTCAGCGCCCAGGTGTAGTCCAGGTCGTAGTAGTACTGGTTCCAGATGTCCTTGAGTTCGGAGGCGTACAGGCTGCTGGTCAGGCCTTCGACGCCGCTCCAGGCCACGCCGGCCCAGTTCAGGTGACGGCTTTCGTCGCCGTCGGGGAGGCTGCCGTAGGAGGTGCCGATGCGCTTGTGCCCGCTCTGGTTGTAGGGCTTGGTGAAGCTGGCCTGGCCGCCTTCGATCAGCCAGCCGTCGAAGCTGCGGTTGGTCAGGCTCAGGCCGCGGAACGTCTGGGGCAGCATGCGGCTCTCGCCGCCGGCGATCACCGGGTTGGTGAGGAACAGGTCGCCGGCCTTGAGCTCGGTGTCGAACGCGCGCATTTTCAGGGTGCCGCCGGCCGTGGAGAACGAGCCCGGCGCTTTGCCGCTGCCGTCGCTCACCGGCAGGATGCTGGAGTTGTCGGTGCCGCCGCCGCCGTCGAGCTTCAGGCCAAGCATGGCGTGGGCGTCGACGCCGAAGCCGACGGTGCCCTCGGTGTAGCCGGACTCGAACTTGCCGAGCAAGCCCTGGCCCCACTCGATGTTGTCATCCGCCTGCTGCAGGCGGTTGCGGTTCATGTAGTAGTTGCGGGCGTTGAGGTTGAGGCTCGAACCTTCGATGAAGCCTGTCTTCTCGGGTTCGGCGGCATGGGCTGCCGGGGCAATCGTTGCGGCGACTGCAATGAACAGCGGGGTGAAACGGACTGGGTAACGCACGTGCGGTAAAGCTCCTTGGGTCAACGTTCCCTTCAATCGCTTGAGGGGCGGGATGTTTCTAATTGTTAAAGACGATCCGGACGGCCTTCAGACCACAACGAAAAAAGGCCGCTGAAATTCAGCGGCCTGGAAGGACGACGGTTGAACGGGAAGAGCCAAACAACCGCGTCGAGGGAAATCGGAGGAGGCGCGGCTCAGCTGTCTTTCTCAAGCGACGGCTGTGCCTGGGAAGTGGCGGCCTGCGGGGACTGCGCGGCGTTCTGGGCCTTGGCCATCATCTCTGCCTGATGCTGCTCGAAGGCCTGGGCGCGGGCGGCGTTGTGCGCCACGAACGACGGGGATTCTTCGGCCATCGCCAAAGGCGACAGGATCAATGAGGACAAAACGAACGCGCTGGCAATTCCCATACTGTTGGACATCTCGAAAACCTTCTTGCTTGGCAAGTGCTGTGTGGTTGCGGGCAAAGATAAGGTCGCCGGCCACCGGGAAACAGCGTGATTTTCATAAATGACTGTTACAGCGCAGGCAAAGATCCCGGGCGTCAGACCGGCAAGTGCATGCCGAAGGTATTCATTCCCCGGTCGCTTTGCACGAACACGTCGCCGCCGTGCATCAACGCGATCGCCTTGACGATGGCCAGCCCCAGGCCGTGGTTGTTGCCGCTGTTGCTGCGCGAGGCATCCACCCGGTAGAAGCGTTCGAACAGCCGCGGCAGGTGCTCGCCGGCGATCGGCGAGCCGGGGTTGGCCACGCCGATGCTGACCTGGTGGTCTTGCACCTCGATATGCACCTCGATCACCTGGCCCGGCGCCGTGTGCTGCACGGCATTGCTCAGCAGGTTGATCAGCGCCCGGCGCAGGTGGGCGATTTCGATCCGCACCTGGGCATCACCGCTGACCTGCACCTGCACCTGGGCGTCCTCGAGGATGAAGTCCAGGTATTCGAGGGTGGTGGCCACCTCGTCGGCCAGCGAGGTCTGCGTCAGTTTGGTGGCCTTGCTGCCCTGGTCGGCGCTGGCCAGGAACAGCATGTCGTTGATGATCGAACGCAGCCGTTCCAGCTCTTCGAGGTTGGATTGCAGCACTTCGAAGTAATGTTCCGCCGAGCGCCCGCGGGTGAGGGCGACCTGGGTCTGGCCGATCAGGTTGGTCAGCGGCGAGCGCAGTTCGTGGGCGACGTCGGCGTTGAACGACTCCAGCCGCGAATACGCCTGTTCGACCCGCTCAAGGGTCGAGTTGAACGAGCTGACGAACTGCGCCAGTTCCGGCGGCAGCGGCGACAGGCGCAAGCGCCCGGCCCGCAAGGGCGGCGCCAGCCGCTGAGCCTCCTGGGACAGTTTGATCAACGGCTTGAGGCCGATCCGCGCCACCCAGTAGCCCAGCGCCGAGGCCAGCAGCACGCCGACGGCCGCCAGGCTGACCAGGGCGATCAGCAAGCGGTGCTGGGTCTCGTGGAAGGTCTCGGTGTCGATGCCGATCATGAAGCGCAAGGGCGGGCGCTGATCCTTGGCCGGCAATTCGGTCAGCAGCACCTTCAGCGGGTAGGCGTGGCCGGGCAGCTGCAGGTCGCGCATGCCCAAGGGCCCTTGGGCGAAGGCGCGGATCAAGGCGTCCGGGCTGCCGTACTCATAACCCGGATCACCGCTGACCACCCAGAAGCGGATGCGCTTGTCCTCTTCGCCGAGCAGGTTGAGCTTGGCGTTGATCTTCACCCAGTGCTCGGGCGTGCCGAAGCGGTTGAGCGCCGACTCCAGCACGCTGTAGCGCGCGTCGAGCTCGGCTTCCGGCAAAAGGCCCAGGCCCTTGTCCACCTGCTGGTACAGCGCGCCGCCGATCAGCAGGAACACCAGCAGCGCCACCAGGGTGAACAGGCCGCTCAGGCGCAGGGCAATCGAGTTACTGGACACCGCGGCTCTCCAGCACATACCCCATGCCGCGGATGGTGTGCAGCAATTTCTCGTCGAACGGGCCGTCGAGCTTGGCCCGCAGGCGCTTGATCGCGACCTCGACGACGTTGGCGTCGCTGTCGAAATTGATGTCCCAGACCATCTCGGCGATGGCGGTCTTGGACAGGATCTCGCCCTGGCGCCGGGCCAGGACACTGAGCAGCGAGAACTCCTTGGCGGTCAGGTCCAGGCGGGTGCCGGCGCGGGTGGCCTTGCGGCTGATCAGGTCGATCCACAGGTCGGCGATGCTCACCTGCACCGGCTCGTGGCCGCCGCTGCGCCGGGTCAGGGCTTGCAGGCGCGCCACCAGCTCCAGGAACGAGAACGGCTTGCCGAGGTAATCGTCGGCGCCGTCGCGCAGGCCCTTGATCCGGTCCTCGACCCGTTCCCGGGCGGTGAGCATGATCACCGGCGTCTGCTTGCGTGCCCGCAGCGCGCGCAGCACGCCGAAGCCGTCCAGGCCCGGCAGCATGACGTCGAGCACGATCACCGCGTAGTCGCCTTCCAGCGCCAGGTGCAGGCCCTCGATGCCGTCGCGGGCCAGGTCCACGGTGTAGCCCTGTTCCGTCAGGCCGCGGTGCAGGTAGTCCGCGGTTTTTTCTTCGTCTTCGATAATCAGGACGCGCATGACCCTGCCTCAGTCTGTGGTCGCCAGCGCCGCGGCGGGCGCCGGTGCAGGTCGATGGAATAGCCGCTCGAGCCACAAGTATATGACCGGCGTGGTGAACAGCGTCAGGGCCTGGCTCACCAGCAGGCCGCCGACCACCGCGATGCCCAGCGGCTGGCGCAGCTCGGCGCCGGTGCCGTAGCCGAGCATCAGCGGCAGGGCGCCGAGCAGGGCGGCGAGGGTGGTCATCATGATGGGCCGGAACCGCGTCAGGCAGGCCTCGAAAATCGCCTCCTGCGGCGCCAGTCCGCGGTTGCGTTGGGCCTCCAGGGCAAAGTCGATCATCAGGATGCCGTTCTTCTTCACGATGCCGATCAGCAGCACCAGGCCGATCAGCGCCATGATCGAGAAGTCCTGGCCGCACAGCCACAGCATGATCACCGCACCGAGGCCCGCCGCCGGCAAGGTCGAGATGATCGTCAGCGGGTGCACGAAGCTCTCGTAGAGCACGCCCAGGATGATGTACACCGCCACCAGCGCCGCCAGGATCAGCCACGGCTGGCTCTTGAGCGAACTCTGGAACGCCTGGGCCGCGCCCTGGAAATTGCCGCTGATGGCCGTGGGCATGCCGATCTCGGCCTTGGCCTGGTTGAGCAGGATCACCGCATCGCCCAGGGCCACGCCGGGCGCCAGGTTGAACGACAGGTTGGCGGCCGGGAACATGCCGTCGTGGGCGATGGACAGCGGGCCGACCGTGGGCGGGTCGAACCGGGCCAGCGCCGACAGCGGCACCATTTCCCCGCTCAGCGGCGAGCGCAGGTAGAAGTAGTTGAGGCTTTCGGCCTTGCCGCGCTGTCGGGTGTCCAGCTCCAGAATCACGTTGTACTGGTTGACCTGGGTCTGGAACTCGTTGATCTGCCGCTGGCCGAAGGCGTCGTACAGCGCTTCGTCGACATCGCTGGCGGTCAGGCCGAATCGTGCGGCGGCGCTGCGGTCGATGCTGATGTGGGTGATGCTGCCGCCCAGCTGCAGGTCGTTGGAGATGTCGCGGAACGCCGGGTTGCTGCGCAGTTTCTCGGTCAGGCGCTGGGTCCAGGTGGCCAGGGTCGCACCGTCGTTGCTCTTGAGCACGTATTGGTACTGCGCACGGCTCGGGCCGGAGCTGAGGTTGATGTCTTGCCCGGCGCGCAGGTAGAGGACGATGCCCGGCACTTTCATCAGTTTGGGCCGGATCCGGTCGATGAACTGGCTGGCGCTGACGTCGCGGTCGCCGCGCTTCTTCAGGGCGATCCAGAAGCGGCCGTTGGCGATGGTCTGGTTGCTGCCGGAGACCCCGACCGAGTGGGAAAACGCCTGCACGGCAGGGTCGGCGGCGACGATTTCGGCCATGGCCAGGTGCTTTTTCACCATGTCGCCGTAGGAAATGTCCGCGGCCGCCTCGGTGGTGCCGAGGACGAAACCGGTGTCCTGCACCGGGAAGAAGCCCTTGGGGATGAAGATGTAGCCGCCGATGGCCAGCGCCAGGGACAGGCCGAACACGCCGAGCATCAGTTTCTGGTGGGCCAGGGCATGGCGCAGGCCTTTTTCGTACCCGGCCAGCAGGCGTTCGCTGAAGCCCGGCTTGTCGTGGGCGTGGTGCGTGGGCCGGCGCATGAACAGGGCCGCGAGGGTCGGCGCCAGGGTCAGCGACACCAGCACCGAAATCATGATGGTCGAAGTGGCGGTCAGGGCGAATTCCTTGAACAGCCGGCCGACCACGCCGCCCATGAACAGCAGCGGAATGAACGCCGCCACCAGGGAGAAACTGATCGACACCACGGTGAAGCCGATCTCGCCGGCCCCTTTGATCGCGGCCTCGCGCATGTCGTCGCCGGCCTCCAGGTGACGGTGGATGTTCTCCACCACCACAATCGCGTCGTCCACCACAAACCCCACGGCCACCACGATCGCCACCAGGGTCAGGTTGTTCAGGCTGAAGCCCAGCAGGTACATCAGGGCGAAACTGGCGGTCAGCGACACGCCGAGCACCGCCGACACGATCAGCGTCGCCGACAGTTGGCGCAAGAACAGCGCCATCACCGCCACCACCAGCAGAATCGCGATCATCAGCGTGATCTCGACCTCATGCAGCGAGGCGCGGATGGTCTGGGTGCGGTCGATCAGCACCTTGACCTGCACCGAGGCCGGCAGCATGGCCTCCAGGGCGGGGAGGGCCGCCTGGATCCGGTCCACCGTCTCGACGATGTTGGCCCCCGGCTGGCGGGAGATCACCAGGTTCACCCCCGGCTGGTCGCCGGCCCAGGCCTGCACGTAGGCATCTTCCGAACCGTTGACGACTTTGGCGACATCCTTGAGGTGAACCGGGGCGCCGTCCTTGTAGGAAACGATGAGCTGGCTGTACTCCTCGGGATGGAACAGCTGATCGTTGGTCGACAGCGTGGAAATGCTCGACTCGCCGTACAGCGCACCCTTGGCCAGGTTGAGGCTGGTCTGCTGGATCGCCAGGCGGATGTCGGCCAGGGTCAGGCCGATGGCCGCCAGTTTGTCGGCGGACGCCTGCACGCGGATGGCCGGGCGCTGCTGGCCGGTGATGTTGATCTGGCCGACGCCGTCGATCTGGCTGATCTGGCGGGCCAGCAGGGTTTCCACCAGGTCGCTCAGTTCGGTGCCGGGCATCTGCGTCGAACTGACGCTGAGGATCAGCACCGGGCTGTCGGCCGGGTTGACCTTCTTCCAGGTCGGCAGCGTCGGCATGTCCTTGGGCAGTTTGCCGGCGGCGGTGTTGATCGCGGCCTGCACTTCCTGGGCGGCGGTGTCGATGCTCTTGTCGAGGGTGAACTGCAAGGTCAGCAGGCTGGAGCCCAAGGCACTGCTGGAGGTCATCTGGGTCATGCCGGGAATGGCGCTGAACTGCACCTCCAGCGGCGTGGCCACCGACGACGCCATGGTGTCGGGGCTGGCGCCGGGCAATTGCGCGGACACCTGGATCGTCGGAAATTCCGCTTCCGGCAGTGGGGCGATCGGCAAGCGCGGGAAGGCAATCGCCCCCACCAGCACCAGCGCGAACGTCAGGAGAATCGTCGCCACCGGGTGATCGATGCACCACCCGGACATCCCGCCGCGCACGCTCATGGCTTCGGCTCCGCTTGCACCACCTGCGCCGGTTCATTCATCACCTGCACGGTCGAGCCGGGCTTGAGCCGCGACTGGCCGTCGCTCACCAGGACGTCGCCGGCCTTCACGCCCTGGATGATGTCCTGGCCGCTGCCCTGATAGACCATCTGCACCTGCACGGCCTCGACCTTGTCGCCGTTGACCCGGTAAACGAAGTGTTGATCGAGCCCCCGCTGGACGACGGTGGGCGGCACCACCAGCGCGTCCTTGTCCAGGGCGGTCTGCACCTTCACCGTCACCAGCAGGCCGGGCCAGAGCTTCTGGCCGGGGTTGTCGAACTCGGCCTTGGCGCGGATGGTGCCGGTGTTGGCGTTGATCTGGTTGTCGATCAGGGTCAGGTGGCCTTCGCCCAACAAGTTGCCGGTCTCGCCGTCGGTGTCGGCGCCGATGTAGGCCTTGACCTGCGCATGCTGCGGGTCGGCGATCAGGCCTTGCAGGGTCGGCAGCATTTGCTGGGGCAGGGAGAACTCCACGGCGATCGGGTCGATCTGGGTGACGGTGAACAGGCCCTGGGTGTCGGTCATGCGCAGGAAGTTGCCTTCATCGACCGTGCGAATCCCGACGCGGCCGGTGACCGGGGAGCGGATCTGGGTGTAGGACAGTTGCACTTGCGCCGCATCAATCGACGCCTGATTGCCCTGGGCGGTGGCCTTCAGCTGGTTGACCAGCGCCTGTTGCTGGTCGTAGGTCTGCTTCGACACGCCGTCATCGACGCTGAGCAGCTTGTAGCGCTTGAGGTTGACCAGCGCCACCTGCAACTGCGCCTGGCTCTCGCCCAGTTGCGCGCGGGCCTGGTCGAGGCTGGCGCGGATCGAGCGGTCGTCGAGGGTGGCGAGCAGGTCGCCGGCCTTCACCAGTTGGCCTTCCTTGACCCAGAGCTTGGTGAGGATGCCGTCGATCTGCGGGCGCACCACCACGCTGTGCAGCGAGAGCACCGAGCCGATGCCGCTGGTGTAGCGCGGCACGTCCTGTTCGCTGACGCTGACGACCTGCACCGGGATGGCGGTGGGAGCCGCCAGTTTGGCCGGGGCGGGTTTGGCGATGTACCACAGGCCGGCGGCTGCCAGGGCGATCAGCAGGGTGGCGAGCAGGGTGGGTTTCTTCTGGATGTGCATGCGGTGGGCGCCGGGGGGACGGAGTTGGGGCAGGTTGTGTCTTTATAAACGGGTTTGGGGGTCGGGAGGGTGACGGCTGGCTGACGGCGCTGTCAGTTTCGGCCTCCTGGGTTTGGTTTTGGTTTTGGACTTGGCGGCCTTTGGGCCGACCAGGTTGTGGCTGGGGTGGGTACATATCCATTTCTGCGGTAACGGCGGCTTAGGGTTCCGCCCTTACGGCGGGTCACTTTTGGCAAACGCCCCAAAAGTAACCAAAAAGTCTGGCCCCGGCGTCCGGCCCCTCGCTGAGGCTCGGGGTTCCTTCGCTCCGGGATTCATCCGGGGGCATCGGCTACGGTTTGCTTCGCTGCACCTCCTTCCGATGTGTTTGGCTGCGCCAAACGGCGCTGCGCGCCTACCCCCGGATGAACCCCTCCACTCAGCCTTCCGAAGGGGCCGGCAGATCAAGATCAAAAGCGAGGCGAGCTGACACTCGGCCTTTTTGGAAGCACGCCACGGCGGCCTGACAGCCGACCAATTCCCCCCAGGCCACATCAATCCTTGTAGGAGCCAGCCTGCTGGCGATGACGGCCTGCCAGCCGACCAACTCCCCCCCAGACCACATCAAATCCTGTGGGAGCTGGCTTGCCAGCGCTGGCGGCCTGCCAGCCAACCAATTCCCCCCCAGACCACATCAATCCCTGTAGGAGCCAGCCTGCTGGCGATAGCGGCCTGCCAGCCGACCAACTCCCCCCAGGCCACATCAAACCCTGTGGGAGCTGGCTTGCCAGCGATGGCGGCCTGCCAGCCAACCAATTCCCCCCAGACCACATCAATCCCTGTGGGAGCTGCGGTGCGACGACTCGACTTGCCAGCGATGACGGCCTGACAGCCGACCAATCTCTACCAGCCCCCCCCGATCCCTCTGCGAAACCGGCTGCATTTCAGAACCGAAATGTTTAAAGGCTGTTGCAGATTTGCCGAACCCTCCCACAAGGTTTTCAGGTTGTCCGTCGGAAGCCCGCTCTCTAGTCTTTTCCCGTCGCTGGCCATTCAGCGACCGGGTGTGAGATCCCCGGCTACTCA
The DNA here is from genome assembly GCF_019145435.1 of Pseudomonas ekonensis. Lineage (NCBI taxonomy): Bacteria > Pseudomonadati > Pseudomonadota > Gammaproteobacteria > Pseudomonadales > Pseudomonadaceae > Pseudomonas > Pseudomonas ekonensis. Next base: position 478,059 of record NZ_JAHSTS010000001.1, read on the forward strand.
TTTGGATACTTGTGCGAGTCCCTCCATAATCGCCGCCGGCTTAGACTGTCGGCGATTGTTATGGCGGCTATGTGCGGGTGGACGAATGTCCTGCCGGGTTATCCATGACCGGTGATCTCACCCCGTACATAGCTGCCACCACTTCTTCGAGTGAGATCGGGAAATCGTGGCTTCAAGACTTTGAGGATTTGCTTCATGGACAAGCTGATACCCGACCCACCCTCAACAACCCCGCTCGCCGACGCCAGGCGCGCCGAAGACCAAGCCAGAAACGAGCAGGCCGTCAAACGCGCCCTCGATTTCTACCTCCACCCGGAACCCCACAAGCGCCGTCAGCCGAGTGCGATGTACACGGTCTGCCCCAACATCGGCAACGAAAGCCTGTTGGCCGATGCCTGCGAGTCCCTGGCGTCGGCCAGCATCCTGGTCAGCAATTTCGCCAATGAGCTCAGCGGCCCGCAACGCAGCACGGCGCTGGGCATCCAGCAGATCGTCATGCTCGCCGAGCTGGCGGTGAACCGGGCGTTGGACCGGGTGGTGCCGTTGGCGTGAGGCCGGGGCGTTCCGTCCATCGAACAGTCCCGACATGAGGCCGGCCGTTCTCTGTTCGGGGCTGTAAAGTGGTTGCGCGCAGGTATACTGCGCGCGTTCGCGGCTCTCTTCCGGAGCCGACATCCCGCCTCCCCGGAGCCACCATGACTGCCCCAACCGACGACGCCGTGACTGACGCCCCGGCCGTTCAACCTGACGCCAGCGAAACCCCGTCGGCCATCCCGGACTTCAAGTTTCCGTTCCGGCCCGGTGAGCTGGCCGCCGCCAAGGGTTCCAGCCAGCCGTGGTACAAGAACGGCGCCAAGAACGGCCACACCAAAGTCCCCGGCATGGCGCCGCCCGGCACTCGGCGGTCGATGGGCAAGCGTTGATCCGGCGCCGATGTGCGGCCATCGGCTGCGATTTTCCGTCGCAGTGATGGCTAATTGCTCAGATCCTGAGCCAGATCAACGTTTATCCAATGCGTGCGCTTAGAGTCAGCAGCCCTGCCGACTCTTTCCAATAAAACGAGCGCGCTCTCCATGAAGATCAATCTCCCGGTGACCGGGCGCAACGTCGATGTTGCGCCCGATGCGAACATTCTCTCGACCACCGATCTGAACAGCGCGATCACCTACGCCAACGACGACTTCATCAACATCTGCGGTTACAGCCGTGACGAGCTGTTGGGCGCGCCGCACAACCTGCTGCGCCATCCGGACATGCCGCCCCAGGCGTTCGCCCACATGTGGCAGACGCTCAAGCGCGGGCGTTCCTGGATGGGGCTGGTGAAGAACCGCTGCAAGAACGGTGATCATTACTGGGTCAGCGCCTATGTCACGCCGGTGACGCAGAACGGCGCGGCGGTGGAGTACCAGTCGGTGCGCACCCGGCCGGATGCGCGGCTGGTGGCGGCGGCGGAGCGGGCCTATGCGCGGTTGCGTGAAGGTCGCACGTCGCCTTGGGCGCGCCTGCCGGTGTTGGGGTTGCGGGGGCGGATCACGGCGCTGGCCAGTGCGTTGCTGGCGCTGGTGTTGGGCACCGAGGCGTGGCTGCGGCCGGAGTCGCTGTGGATCGATGCCGGGGCGTTCGTGGTCGGCAGCGCGGTTTGCGCCCTCGGCGTGGGCTGGCTGCTGCGGCCGCTGGAGCGCTTGACCGCGCGGGCGCAAACCATCGCCGACAACCCCTTGAGCCAGGGCATCTACACCGGCCGGCGGGACCAGTTCGGCCAGATCGAGTTTGCCTTGCAGATGCTGGAGGCCCAGGTCGGCGCGGTGGTCGGGCGGATCGGCGACGCTTCGCAGCGGCTGGCCGGGCACGCGGCGCAATTGGTCGATCACCTGCACAGCAGCCACACCAGCAGCCTGGCCCAGCAGGCGGAAACCGATCAGGTGGCGGCGGCGATCCATCAGATGGCGGCCAGCGTCGCCGAGGTGGCCAGCCATGCCCAGCAGGCCTCGGTGGCGGCGGACATGGCCGGCACGGAAACCCGTGAAGGGCATCTGCTGGTCGGCGAAAGCCGTAGCGCGGTGCTGCGCCTGGCCGAAGAGCTGGGCCGGGCGACCGAGGTGATCCATCAACTGGAAGGCCACAGCAGCGAGATTTCCGGGGTGCTGGAGGTGATCCGCAGCATCGCCGAGCAGACCAATCTGCTGGCGCTCAACGCCGCCATCGAAGCGGCGCGGGCCGGGGATGCCGGGCGCGGGTTCGCGGTGGTGGCCGACGAAGTGCGCGGGCTGGCCCAGCGCACCCAGCAATCGACCAACGAGATCCAGCGGATGATCAGCACGCTGCAGAACGGCGCCCGGGACGCGGTGCTGGCCATGCAGCAGAGCGGCGAGCATGTGGACAACAGCGTCGAACAGGCGAAGCGCGCGGCGCAGGCACTGGACGGCATCAGCGGGCGGGTGGGGCAGATCACCGAAATGAGCCTGCAGATCGCGGCGGCGGTGGAGGAGCAGAGCGCGGTGAGCGAGGACATCAACCGCAACATCGTCAGCATCCGCTCGGCCTGCGAGGTGACGGTGGACGAAGGGCGGCAGAGCCAGGCCAACTCGCAGGACGTGGCGGGGCTGGCGGGGGACCTGCGGTCGCTGGCGCGGGAATTCTGGGGGCGGCGCCAGCTCAGGGATTGAGGGTGTTCCGGCCGGCCTCATCGCCAGCAGGCTGGCTCCCGCAGGGGGCATGGGGGCACAAGATCTGTGAACGACCCGGCCCCTGTGGGAGCTAGCTTGCTGGCGATGAGGCCGCCAGCCCCGATGCAAGGTCCGGATCAAGCCGCCCGCAACGGAATGAAGGCATAGGTCAGCGCCGGCTCGGACGCCACTTGCGCTCCCGCCGCCCGCACTTGCCCGGCAATGTCTTCGCCGGAGACATGGAACTGCCATTCGCCGGGCGCCTCGGCCAGCGGTTGCGCCGTCACCTGGTCGATTACGCCGGCCAGCGCCGCCATGTCCGGCAGGTAGGCGGTGAAGCCGTCGCCCTTGAGCGCGGTGGTGCGGATGCCGAGCAGCCCGCAGACCGCCTCTTTGATCCGGATGTCGTCGCGGTCCGCCTGGCGCGACCGCTGGATCAGCTCCACCAGTTCACGGTCCGCCAGCTCCCCGCCGACGATCAGCTCCGGCCCCTGGGTCCAGGATTCCGGCGGGCAGTCCTTGGCGGCGGGGTCGAGCGGGATGTGCGGGTTGATCTCCGCCGGGTAGATGCGGCACACCAACGGGCGGCGTTCGTAGATGCGGCACAGCTTGTCTTCGTCAAGATTCCGGCAGGGGCCGACGTTGTAGGCGGCGAAGGTGATCGCCACGTGGGCCTGGGCCTCTGCGCTGCGCACCACGGCCGAACGGCGTTCGGCGTGCTCGCGCTGCTGCGCCGGCAAGCCCAGGCCGTTGCCGAGGAACGCCTCCACCAGCACGATCACCTGACCGCCGTCCGCCGCCCACATGCGGGTTTCGGCCAGGGTCAGGGGCACATGGTGGTCGGTGCAGCATTTGCCGCAGCCCACGCAGGAAAACGTCGTATTCATTGAGCGGCCAATCTTCGGTCAGGAGGTGGAACGGCGACGGAAAGCCGCCGGGCTAAGCCCCGGCGAAGCAAGTTGCACGCCATTCACCGACCCTTGGCGGTGGGTCGCACCGAGTCCCATTCGGTGACGTAGGCGCTTTTGGACTTTCTGTCGTACAGGCACAGCTCGGTGCCTTGTTGGCCTTTCATGTGTTTTTGCGGGTACTGGCCCTGCAACAACACGGCGGTGTAGCCGACCCGGTCGTCGAACGGCGCGGCGGTGCCGACGGGCTTGGGGGCTTTCAGGCCGCTGGCCTGGGTGCAGGCGGCGAGCACGGCCTTGTCGTGGGCGGCCCAGGCGTCGGGGCTGGAGGCCTGGGCCAGCGGGGCGAGGGCAGCGAGGCACAAGAGGGTGAGGGCTTTCATGGTTCGGCATCCTTGGGGGTGGGTGTCCAAGGTTCGAAGTATGCCTGATGGGTTGCGGTTGTCAGTGCTGGCCATTCGAGGGCACTGCCCTGTGGCGCCTTCATGGACGCCATCGCCGGCAGGCTCAGTCGGGCACGGGCTCGCGGCGGACCACGTACATCCCGGCGCTTTCGTACAGGCGTTGCGCCCGCAGGTTGTCTTCCAGCACCTTCAGGTCGACGAAGCCTTCCTGGCGCGCCTGAAACCTCTTGAACACCTCCAGCAGCAGCGCCCGGCCCAGGCCCCGGCCCTGAAGGCGGGGATGCACCACCAGGTTCTTCAGGTACGAACTGGTCCAGCACTGCGCCACGCCGACGATGCCTTCGGCGTCACTGGCGATCAGGCACAGCGTCGGGTCGTATTCCGGGTCGCTTTCGAACTGCTGTTGCCAGAGATCCAGCGCCGGCACCCGACCGCCGCCTTCGCGGTAGCCGAGTTCCATCAGGCGGTGCACCGCCGGCGCCAGTTCGGTGCGGTAGGTGGAAAGTCCGATCCCGTTCGGCCACTCGACGGGCGGCACGTCCTGGCCGAGGTCGCGCCGCATCAGGTAGCAGAAGGTCTCGGCCATCGGTCAATGGCCCTGGGCGGCGACGTACTTGGCCGCTTCGATCAGGCAATGGGTGAGTTCCGGCGAGGAGAACTTGGTCAGCACCCCGTTGGCCCCGGCCTGACGGGCCTTTTCGCTGTTCATCGCGCTGTCGAGCGAGGTGTGCAGCAGCACATAGAGGTGGGCGAAGTCCGGTGTCTCGCGCAGGGTGCGGGTGAAGGCGTAGCCGTCCATCTCCGACATTTCGATGTCCGAGACGATCAGGTTGATCTCCTGCGCCGTGCCTTGCAGGTCCAGCAGGCAGCCGATGGCTTCCTTGGCGCTGCGGGCGGTGTGGCATTCCAGGCCGAGGTTGCGCAGGGTGTGCACCGATTGCTGCAGCGCCACCTGGCTGTCGTCCACCACCAGGATGCGCGCGTTGCCCAGCACTTCGGCGTCTTCCATGCTCAGTTCGGTCGGGGTCAGGTCGATCTCCACCGGGGCGATGCCGTGGATGACCTTTTCGATGTCCAGCACCTGCACCAGCGTGCCGTCCACCGACGTGACGCCGGTGATGTAGGCGCGCGAGCCGCCGGAGCCGAAGGGCGGCGGTTTGATGTCGGTGGTCAGGCAGTGGACGATCTTGCTCACCGCCTGCACGTGCAGGCCCTGTTTCGAACGGCTGACGTCGGTGACGATCAGGCAGCCGCCGTTGGGATCCTCCAGCGGCCGCTCGCCGATGGCGCGGCTCAGGTCAATGACCGACAGCGAGGTCCCGCGCAGGGTGGCGATGCCTTTGACGTGGGGGTGCGACTCCGGCAGCTTGGTCAGCGGCGGGCAGGGGATGATTTCACTGACTTTCAGCAGGTTGATCGCCATCAGCTTGCCGCTGCGCAAGGTAAACAGCAGAAGCGAAAGTGAATCTGCGCGGGCTTTGTTGGAAGACATAAAAACCTTCTGTTGAAAAAGGTGAGCGGCGATCCGCGGATCGCCAGCAGGTATCGATGCCGGGTTATCGACTTGATGCCGGCAGGCTTTAGGGATTCTGGCGCCAATCGGACGGCGTGGCGGTCATTTCATCCCCAGCCTTTTGGCCAGCCGTCCCAGGTTCGCCCGGTCCAGCCCCAGCTCGCGGGCGGCGCTGGCCCAGTTGTCCCGGTGGCGTTCCAGGGCGGCGCCGATCAGTTGGCGCTGGTACTGCTCGGTGGCGCTGCGCAGATCTGCGGCCATCGGCGGTACGACGGCTGCGGCGGCGGGCGGCGCCAGGTTATCCACAACCTCGCGGGGCAAGTCGAGGTCCGCGGCATGCAAGGTGAGGATCTTCGGCCGCACCTTGCAGTTGCCCAGCGCCTTGAGCGCGCTGCGGCCGATCAGGTGTTCCAGTTCGCGCACGTTGCCCGGCCAAGTGTAGGCCAGCAGCGCCTCTTGGGCGTCGGCGCTCAGGCGCAGGCTGCCCAGGCCCATGCGCGAGCGGTTCTGCTCCAGGAAAAAACCGCTGAGCAGCAGCACGTCGCGGCCCCGGTCGCGCAGGGCCGGCACCCGCAAGGGGTACACGCTCAGGCGGTGGTAGAAGTCGGCGCGGTAGCGGCCGTTGCGCACTTCGTCGGCCAGGTCGCGGTTGGTGGCGGCGATCAGGCGCACGTCCACCTGGTGTTCCTTGTCCGAGCCCAGGCGCTGCAGCTGACCGCTTTGCAGCACCCGCAACAGCTTGGCCTGCACGGTCAGCGACAGTTCGCCGACTTCGTCGAGGAACAGTGTGCCGCCGTTGGCCAGTTCGAACTTGCCGCGCCGGTCGGCGGTGGCGCCGGTGAAGGCGCCGCGCACGTGGCCGAACAGTTCGCTTTCCACCAGGGTGTCCGGCAGGGCGGCGCAGTTGAGGCTGATGATCGGCTTGTCGGCCCGGGGCGAGGCGGCGTGGATCGCTTGGGCCACCAGTTCCTTGCCGACCCCGGTCTCGCCGGTGATCAGCACGGTCAGGTCGCTGCCGCCCACCAACTGGATCTCTTCCACCAGGCGTTTGTGGGCCTTGCCCTGGCCGATCATTTCCCGGTGCTGCTGGCCGCTGGCCTGGCGGTAGACCTCGGCGCGCTGGTGCTCGTCCTCGGCGCGCAGCGCCAGGCGTTCGATGCGTTCGGCGGCGTTCACCGTGGCCGAGGCCAGGCTGGCGAAGGCTTGCAGGGCGTCGAGTTCGATCGGCTCGAAGCGCTCGGGGTCGAGGGCGTCGAGGGTGATCAGGCCCCACAGCCGTTCATCGACGAACAGCGGGCAGCCGAGGCAGTCATGGACCTCCAGGTGGTCGGCCAGCCCGTCCACCAGGCCGTCGTAGGGGTCGGGCAGTTCGCTGTCGGCGGCGAAACGGGTCGGGCCGGCGCCCGCCAGCAGCACTTCGAAACGCGGGTGCTCGCTGACCTTGAAACGGCGCCCCAGGGTATCGGGGCTCAGGCCGTCCACCGCCAGCGGCACCAGGCAGTCGCCGTCCAGGCGCAACAGCGCGGCGGCGTCGCACGGCAGCAGCGCGCGCATGGCTTCGAGCAGGCGTCGGTAGCGCTCGCCTTCGGGCAGTTCGCGGGACAGGTCGGCGACGAGGGGCAACAGGGCGGTGAGCAGGGATTTGGCGGACATGGCGGTAGTCATTCGGACTCTGTGTAGTCGGCGTGACTATACGCGTGGATATGTCGATATGACTACGATATTCATAACTAACTGATTTTGTTGAATAAAAAACTTGGCATGAAAGCTGAAACGCTTAAGGCATTAATCAAGAGAGCCCAGGAGTCACCCTTATGCTTAGCGTTCAGGACCGTGCAATCATCAAATCCACCGTGCCGTTGCTGGAGAGCGGCGGCGAAGCGCTGATCACCCATTTCTACCGCATGATGCTGTCCGAATACCCTGAGGTGCGCCCGCTGTTCAACCAGGCCCACCAGGCCAGCGGCGACCAGCCCCGGGCCCTGGCCAACGGCGTGCTGATGTACGCCCGCCACATCGATCAGCTCGACCAGTTGGGCGATCTGGTGGCCAAGATCATCAACAAGCACGTGGCGTTGCAGATCCTGCCGGAGCACTACCCGATCGTCGGCAGCTGCCTGCTGCGCGCGATCTCCGAAGTGCTGGGCGACGAGATCGCGACGCCTGAGGTCATGAGCGCCTGGGGCGCGGCCTACGGCCAGCTCGCTGACATCCTGATCGGTGCCGAATCCGCCATCTACGACCAGAAGGAACAGGCGCCCGGCGGCTGGCGCGGGGCGCGAGAGTTCATCGTCGCGGCCAGGGTCGAGGAGAGCGCAGAAATCATTTCGTTCTACTTCGAGCCGGCGGACAAGGGCCCGATTCTTGCGGCCGAACCTGGCCAGTACATCGGCATGAAACTGATCCTCGACGGCGAAGAGATCCGCCGCAACTACTCGCTGTCGGCGCTGGCGAACAACGGCCAATACCGCATCAGCGTCAAGCGCGAGCCGGGCGGACGCGCCTCCAACCACCTGCATGACCAACTGCACGTCGGGGCCAGCATCCAACTGTTCCCGCCATCGGGCGAGTTCACCCTGACCGACAGCGACAAACCGCTGGTGCTGATCAGCGGCGGCGTCGGCATCACGCCGACCCTGGCGATGCTGGAGGCGGCGCTGGAGACCGAGCGTCCGGTGCACTTCATCCACTGCGCGCGCAACGGCGGTGTGCATGCGTTCCGTGACTGGGTCGACGGGCTGGCCGAGCGCCACCCGCAGCTCAAGCGCTTCTACTGCTATGCCGAGGACGACGGCGTGAGCCCGGCGGCGGACAAGGTCGGGCTGTTGAGCGAGGAGCAGCTGGGCCAATGGCTGCCGGCGCAGCGTGACGTGGACGCCTACTTCCTGGGGCCGAAGGGCTTCATGGCGGCCATCAAGCGCCACCTCAAGGCGCTGGGCGTGCCGGAGGCGCAGAGCCGTTTCGAGTTCTTCGGGCCGGCGGCTGCGCTGGAGTGATCTGAAACCGGGCGGTCTTCATCGCGGGCAAGCCCGCTCCCGCAGGATTTGTGTGCGACACAGATCTGTGTGGGAGCGGGCTTGCCCGCGATTGGCCGTGATGCGGTCCCGATTCTTAAAAAGTGTTTAAAGGTTAATCGTTTCTTAACCGGTTTATCGTTTATTCCCCGATGCTGATGATAGGCGCTCGTTCGTTTACAGGATCAGGATCGCCCCATGTCGCACCTCACCTTCTCCCGCCGTTTCAGCCTGGCCGCGCTGAGCCTGTCGGCTGCCTTGTTAGCCAGCCCGTTCGCGTCTGCCGAATCTGCCCTGATCGAGCCCAAAAGCCTGATCGTCGACCGGAGCCTGCCCCAGGGGCAGCAAACGGCCATGGAGCTGGCGGCGCGGCGTTACGGCAGTTTCTGGAACTCGGGGGAGGAGGCGTTGGCCACGGCGGCGCTGTCGCCGCAGTTCGTCGACATGACCCCGCCGCAAGGCCGGGTGCAGGGGCCGACCGGCCCGTTGCTGGCGTCCAGGTTCTTCCGCACGGCGGTGCCGGACCTGAGCTGCGAGATCGAGCAGATGATCGTCGCCGGTGACCGCGTGGTGGTGCATCTGCACTTTCGCGGGCATTTCACCGGCACCTTCAAGGCTCTCAAAGGGCAGGGCCAGCGTGTAGACTTCCGGGCAACCGATATCTATCAGATCGCCAATGGCCGGATCGCGGCCAATTGGCATATCGAAGACAACATCAGCCTGATGGCGCAATTGCAGGCGCCGGCCGGCTGAACCATGGACATGAAAGGGAAACGCGATGAGCGAGGAATCGATTCGGTTGGGACGTGAGCGGCGCTGGCTGGTGCTGCTGGGCATCATCTGCCTGGCGCTGATCGGCGGGGCGCTGTACATGCAGATCGTGCTGGGCGAGGCGCCGTGCCCGCTGTGCATCCTGCAGCGCTATGCGTTGCTGCTGATCGCGCTGTTCGCGTTCATCGGCGCGGCCATGCGCACCCGCCGCAGCGTCACGGTGTTCGAGGCGCTGGTGGTGATTTGCGCGCTGGCCGGGGCCGGGGTGGCGGGGCATCACGTGTACACCCAGTTCTACCCGGCGGTGAGCTGCGGCATCGATGTGCTGCAGCCGATCGTCGATGACCTGCCGCTGGCGAAGATCTTCCCGCTGGGCTTCCAGGTGGACGGTTTCTGCTCGACGCCGTACCCGCCGATCCTCGGCCTGTCGCTGGCCCAGTGGGCGCTGCTGGCCTTCGTGCTGGTGGTGGTCCTGGTGCCGCTGCTGACCGCGCGCAACCGCCGGGCGTTGCGCTGAGTCAACTTATCCCAAGGCTTGCCGATACAGGACGGCACCCCGATTTCCGGGTTCGGAGATCGGGGCGCCGTGCATTTCAGGGGCCGTGTGAAAACGTCGTGACGAACGGCAACGAATGGTGCGGCGAGTGTGCGACATGTTGTCACACACGTTGCGCCGCAGTGTCGTTTTCAGGACAGGGATGACGCAGGATCAGGCAAGCGGACGGTTCTGTTTCGACATTTGTCAGCATTTATTCAGCGTTGTTCCGGCAGGCAGTTTTAACAACATCTGGCATTTGGCCAGAACCCTTTGGTTATCGGGGTTTACGCCGATCGGGGATGGGGAAAATGCCTTCGGAGCTGTCTGATCTGAGGCGGGTACACCTACATTTTTTGGTGTTTTTGTTGAGAATCGATTTCGATACCATGCGCCACTTTTGCAAAAACGGTGATGGATTGTTGCTCTGAGGGATAAAAATTATTTCGGGATGAGACATGGTGTCGGGGGCGCTACCTCACTACAATCGCCCGCACTGAATTCCCGGCACTGCCCGTCCTTATAAAGGCACAGGCAGGAAGTCGGGTATCGGGGCGGCCATGAGGCCTGCTGCGATACCCAGGTGTCGGTGCCTTCCAACTTTCCGCACCAAATGGAATTGGTCTGTAACAAGGCCTTTGACCACGAATTCGAATAAGAACTGACCGCTGTCCCAGGATTTGTCGAGCGTCTGACGCGCGACGGGCGGCCCTTATTCAATCCAAAGAAAATGCCAACCCTTGGCAGGGTGAAGTGTTGGCGATCAAAACCCAACTGCATTGCGCAAGCTGCTTTAGAGGTCGTGAGATGAGTAAAAACAGGTACCCCAGATTACTAGGCCTAGTGCCGCTGCTCGGCACGTTGCTGCTGGGAGGCTGCAACATGACCTTGCTCAATCCAACGGGCCAGATCGGCCTGGAACAGCGCAACCTGATCATCACCGCCACGCTGCTGATGCTGTTGGTCGTGGTGCCGGTCATCGTGATGACCTTCCTGTTCGCCTGGAAGTACCGCGCCTCCAACAAGAACGCCGTCTACACCCCGAAATGGTCGCACTCGACCAAGATCGAAGTGGCCGTCTGGACCATCCCTGTCCTGATCATCATCGCCCTGGGCTACATCACCTATAAGTCGACCCACTCGCTGGATCCTTATCGCCCGATCGAATCCGACGTCAAGCCTGTGACCATCGAAGTGGTCGCGCTGGACTGGAAATGGCTGTTCATCTATCCGGAACAAGGCATCGCCACGGTCAACAAGATCGTGTTCCCGGCGCACACGCCGATCAACTTCAAGATCACCTCCGACGCCGTGATGAACTCGTTCTTCATCCCGGGCCTGGGCGGCCAGATCTACGCGATGGCGGGCATGCAGACCAAGCTGCACCTGATCGCCGACCGCAACGCTGAAATGGAAGGCATCTCCGCCAACTACAGCGGCGCTGGTTTCACCGGCATGAAATTCAAGGCTATCGCAACTTCCCAGGAAGATTTCGACGCCTGGGTAAGTGAAGTCAAAAAGGCACCTAAACAGCTTGATCAAGCTGAATACGCAGCCCTTTCCAAGCCAAGCCAGAACAATCCGGTTGAGCTCTACTCCTCGGTCACGCCGAACCAGTTCCAGATCATCGTCGACAAGTACGAAGGCATGAAACCGGGCAAGCCTCTGAAGCACGAGAAGAAAGAGAAGGAAGTGGCCGCCACGGAAATGGACTCGAATTCGCATTCAGCTGCCGGGGCAGAGGAGTAAACGATGTTTGGTAAATTAAGTTGGGAAGCGGTTCCTTTCCACGAGCCGATTGTCATGGTGACCATTGCCATGATCGCGCTCGGTGGTCTGGCGCTGTTCGCGGCAATCACCTACTTCAAGAAGTGGACCTACCTGTGGACCGAGTGGCTGACGTCGGTCGACCACAAGAAAATCGGCGTGATGTACATCATCGTCGCCATGGTCATGCTGCTGCGCGGCTTCGCCGACGCCATCATGATGCGTTCCCAGCTGGCCATGGCCACCGAGGGTTCGCCTGGCTACCTGCCGCCTGAACACTATGACCAGATCTTCACCGCCCACGGTGTGATCATGATCATCTTCATGGCGATGCCATTCTTCACCGGCCTGATGAACCTTGCGGTGCCGCTGCAGATCGGCGCCCGTGACGTTGCCTTCCCGTTCCTGAACTCCCTGAGCTTCTGGCTGCTGGTGTCCGGCGTCGTGCTGATCAACCTGTCCCTGGGCGTCGGCGAATTCGCCAAGACCGGCTGGGTTGCCTATCCGCCGCTGTCGGGCCTGCAATACAGTCCTGGCGTGGGTGTGGACTACTACATCTGGGCGCTGCAGCTATCGGGTCTGGGTACGACACTCACAGGGGTCAACTTCCTGGCCACCGTGCTGAAGATGCGTACCCCTGGCATGAAGCTGATGGACATGCCGATCTTCACCTGGACCTGCACCTGGGCCAACGTCCTGATCGTGGCTTCGTTCCCGATCCTGACCGCCACCCTGGCGCTGCTGACCCTTGACCGTTACATGGATTTCCACATTTTCACCAACGAACTTGGTGGCAATCCGATGATGTACGTCAACCTGTTCTGGGCTTGGGGCCACCCTGAGGTGTACATCCTGATCCTGCCGGCGTTCGGCATCTTCTCGGAAGTCGTCTCGGCGTTCACCGGCAAGAAACTGTTCGGCCACCACTCGATGATCTACGCCTCGGGCGCGATCTCGGTGCTGGGCTTCATGGTTTGGCTGCACCACTTCTTCACCATGGGTTCGGGCGCCAGCGTCAACGCCTTCTTCGGTCTGGCGACGATGCTGATCTCCATCCCGACGGGCGTGAAGCTGTTCAACTGGCTGTTCACCATCTACCAGGGCCGTCTGCGCTTCACCAGCCAGGTGATGTGGACCCTGGGCTTCATGGTGACCTTCGCCATCGGCGGCATGACCGGCGTACTGCTGGCCATCCCGGGTGCGGACTTCGTGCTGCACAACAGCCTGTTCGTGATCGCGCACTTCCACAACGTGATCATCGGCGGCGCGGTATTCGGCTACATCGCAGGCTTCGGCTTCTACTTCCCTAAAGCGTTCGGCTTCAAGCTGCACGAAGGTTGGGGCAAGGCAGCGTTCTGGTTCTGGATCGTCGGCTTCTTCGTCGCGTTCATGCCGCTGTACGCTCTGGGCTTCATGGGCATGACCCGTCGCCTGAACGCCACCACCAACCCTGAGTGGGTGCCGTACCTGTACGTCGCCATGGTCGGTGCGGTGCTGATCGCGTTCGGTATCGCTTCCCAGCTGATCCAGCTGTACGTGTCGGTGCGTGACCGCAACAAGCCAGAGAACATGTGCGAACACGGCGACCCGTGGAATGCCCATACCCTGGAATGGTCGACCTCGTCGCCGCCGCCGTTCTACAACTTCGCCGTCCTGCCGAAGGCCGACTGCATCGACCCGTTCACCGAAGCCAAGGAAAACGGTACCGCGTACCAGAAGCCGGCCAAGTACGAGCCGATCCACATGCCGAACAACACCGCCACCGGTGTGGTGATGGGCGCTCTGCTGACCGTGTTCGGTTTCGCGATGATCTGGCACATCTGGTGGCTGGCGATCGCGAGCCTGGCAGGCACCGTGATCTACTTCGTGATCCACGCTGCGCGTGACGATCAGGGCTACATGGTGCCGGTCGACGTGATCGAGCGCATCGAAGCCGAGCAGCACAAGCGTCTGGTCGCGGCCGGCAAGATCCCGGCGTCCGCCACCCGTGTTGAAACCAAGTTGGAACAGGCTTAAACAATGTCGAACTTAGTGACCAATGTTGGACACGCCCATGGTCATGACCATGGGCACGATGACCATCACCACGACTCGGGCGAGATGACCGTGTACGGTTTCTGGCTCTACCTGATGACCGACTGCATCCTGTTTGCGTCGATCTTCGCGGTGTACGCGGTACTGGTGAACAACGTGGCCGGCGGACCGTCGGGCCACGACATCTTCGAACTGCCTTACGTGCTGGGCGAAACCGCTCTGCTGCTGTTCAGTTCGATCACCTACGGCTTCGCCATGCTGGCGTTGTACAAGGGCAAGAAGCAGCAGGTTCTGGGTTGGCTGTTCATGACCTTCCTGCTGGGCGCGGGCTTCATCGCCATGGAGATCAACGAGTTCCACCTGCTGATCTCCGAAGGCTTCGGCCCTAACCGTTCGGGCTTCCTGTCCGGGTTCTTCACCCTGGTCGGCACCCACGGCCTGCACGTTTCCGCCGGTCTGATCTGGATGGCGGTGATGATGTACCAGGTCAACAAACATGGCCTGACGTCGACCAACAAGACCCGCCTGAGCTGCCTGAGCCTGTTCTGGCACTTCCTGGACGTGGTCTGGATCTGCGTCTTCACCGTCGTCTACCTGATGGGGACCCTGTAATGGCTAATGCACACTCCCATGACAGCCACGATGCTGGCCACGGCAGCGTAAAGTCTTACGCCATCGGCTTCATCCTGTCGGTGATCCTGACCGTCATCCCGTTCGGCCTGGTGATGTACCCAAGCCTGCCGAAGGCGACGACGCTGGCGATCGTCCTGCTGTTCGCGGTGATCCAGGTGATCGTTCACCTGTATTACTTCCTGCACCTGGACCGTTCCGTGGCGCAGCGCAACAACGTGATTGCGTTCGTCTTCACGGCCATCGTGATTCTGCTGCTGGTCGGCTTGTCGCTGTGGATCATGTTCAGCATCCACACGTTCATGATGGCGAAGTGAGGTAGACCCGATGTCGCTCAAGCACTTTATCCAAATCACCAAACCGGGGATCATTTTCGGTAACGTGCTTTCGGTGGCGGGCGGGTTCTTCCTGGCCTCCAAGGGGCATGTCGATCTGGCCGTGTTCCTGGCGGCCATGATCGGCACCTCCCTGGTCGTGGCCTCCGGTTGCGTGTTCAACAACTGCATCGACCGCGACATCGACCTGAAGATGGAGCGCACCAAGAACCGGGTGCTGGTCCAGGGACTCGTCTCCCTGAAGCTGGCCCTGGCCTACGCGACCGTCCTGGGCGTCGCCGGCGTTGCGTTGCTGTACAAGGTGGCCAACCCGTTGGCTGCCCTGTTCGCCGTGATCGGCTTCATCATCTACGTCGGCTTCTACAGCCTGTACCTCAAGCGCAAGTCGGTTCACGGCACGCTGGTGGGCAGTCTGTCGGGCGCCATGCCGCCGGTGATCGGTTACGTGGCCGTGAGCAACAGCTTCGACATGGCCGCGCTGACCCTGCTGGTGATGTTCAGCTTGTGGCAGATGCCGCATTCCTACGCCATCGCGATCTTCCGCTTCAAGGATTACCAGGCCGCATCGATTCCGGTGCTGCCGGTGAAGCGCGGGATCGAGACGGCCAAGAAGCACATCCTGATCTACATCCTGGCGTTCCTGGCGGCGACCCTGATGCTGACCTTGAGCGGCTACGCCGGCATGAGCTACTTCGCCGTCGCCGCGGCCATGGGCATGTACTGGCTGTACATGGCCTGGACCGGCAACAAGGCTGTGGACGACACCGTCTGGGCACGCAAGCTGTTCGTGTTCTCGATCTTCACCATCACCGCGCTGAGCGTGATGATGTCGGTGGACTTCAAGGTGCCGGGCGATGTGCTGATGACGTACGCGCAGTAAGGTTGCAGGCTTCAAGAAAAACCCCGCCATCGGAAGATGGACGGGGTTTTTTCTTGCCCGCGATTCGGTGGCCGGGGAGGGGAATGGCCGGTTGCGCGGTAATGGCAAAAGGCCTAGATTTGGATCCAAACCTGCGGTCCTTCATGCATCGATTCAGAGGCTGGGCGAAATGACGGAAAGGCTGACCTGCGACGAACGCTTCATTGCACTGGCGAAAGAACTGAACTTCGACATCTATGGCGAGAATTCCAGCGGCGGCAACTATGCGCCGCTGATCCGCCACCACGACGAGCTGTACATCAGCGGCCTGGTGCCGCGCACCCACGGCCAGATCCAGTACCCGGGCCGGGTCGGCCTGGAACTGACGCTCAAGGATGCCCAGGCCGCCGCCAGCATCAGCGCGATGCGCGCGCTGGCGTTGATCGTCGATGCCGTCGGCTCGCTGGACAAGGTCAAGGCGCTGCTGCGGGTCACGGTCTACGTGAAGTCCACGGCGGACTTCGTCGACCTGAGCGAAGTCGCCAACGGCGCATCGGATGTGTTCAGCCATGTGTTCGGCGATGTCGGCCGGCACACCCGCACCACGGTCGGCGTGTATCAGCTGCCCAAGAACGCGGCCATCGAAGTGGACATGATCGCGGCGTTGCATCCGTCGGCGTAACCGAAGGCCCGCACAGCAAAAAGCCCCGCCTGGCATCCAGAGCGGGGCTTTTTCGTCGGCGCGCGGTTTACTGCGCGGCGATGCTGTAGCCGTCGAACGCGGTCTGCTGCTGCAGGGCGGTGATGATGTTCTTGCGGTTGACCGCCTGCTCGGTGCCGGCGTTGTCGATGAAAGTCTCGCTCTCCAGCTCGGCCTCGTCGCCTTCGCCGGTGAAGGTGAAGCCGAGGAACTCCAGCGCTTCGCGGTCCATGCTCAGGCGCGAGCGCGGGGTGCGCATCGGCAGGGTCACGCTGATGCCGTCCTTGCTGATGCTGAACACTTCGGCGTCTTTCTTGGCCCGTGCGGCCTTGCCCTTGCCGCCGCTCGGATTGCTGATGGCCTGGTGGGTCTGGTTCAGGACCTTGAGGGCCAGGCCGTAGACGATTTCCTGGAACGCCGGATCGTCCTTGAAGCTGGACAGGATGCGGCTGATCGGGAACTTGCTGCTCAGGTCTTCGAGGGCGGCGGTGTCGGCGGCTTCGGCGTCCTTGAGGCGCTTGAGCTGGCCCATCAGTTCGTAGGCCTGGTCGTCATCGAAGCGGTCGTGGGCCTGACGGATCGCTGCGCGCAGCTCACGGATCTGCTCGCTTTCGCGGGTGGACTGGAACGCGTCCAGCACCATTTCGCTGATGGTCTTGGCCTGCGGAAGGTGTTGTGAAAGATTGATGGAGTTTTCGTATTCCGCTTTGGACGACAGAGTGACTACGGATTCAGCGGTGTTGAAATCGGACATTGAAATTTCACTACTTCTTTGACTGGGTGGAGGCGAAAAAGCACGGGTCTTTTTCCGGGCGCCTAATTTAGGGGAGCGGCGCCGGGTTGTCACGGAGCAGGGCGCCGACGGCGCCGATTATTTGCCCGCTGCGTGCTGCTCCACCGAACGCAGCATCGACTGCTCGGCGCTCTGCGGGTTGACCTGCAAGGCAAAGCGGAACGTCGCACCGCGCCCTGGGGCATCGAGCAGGCGGATCTCGCTGCCGTGCAACTGCAGGATGCGGTGCACGATGCGCAGGCCCAGCCCGCCGTCCCGCCGTGCGCCGCCGATGTTGAACGGGCGCAGGAACAGGCCTTCGCGCAGTTCCGGCGCGATGCCGGGGCCGGTGTCGCTGACCGTGACTTCGACCTGCGCACCCTGCGGCTTGAGCGCAAGCTCGATGTCCCCGCCCGGCGGGGTGTGGCGCAAGGCATTGTCCACCAGGTTGGTCAGCACCCGCTCGATGAGGCCAAGGTCTGCACAGACCGCCGGCAGGCCGGCGGTGAAGTCGGCCTTGAGGCTGACCTGGCGGGCCTCGGCGCCCAGCTCGAATTTCTGGAACACGTCCTGCACCAGGTCGGTCAGCGAAAAGCGCTCCAGCACCGGTTGCACGAACCCGTGCTCCAGGCGCACCAGTTCCAGCAGCGATTGCGCCAGGCCGCCGACCTTGCGGCTTTGGTCGAGGGCGATCCCCAGGTAGCGTCGGCGGTCCTGCGCCGACAGCGTGGCGTCCTTGAGCGACAGGGTCTCCAGGTAGCCGTGCAGGGAGGCCAGCGGCGTGCGCAGGTCATGGGAGATGTTCGCCACCAGCTCGCGGCGCTCCTGGTCCTGGCGGGTCAACGAGCGCCACTGCTCGCCGAGCCGGGCCTGCATCTGCCGGAAGGCGCTGTCGAGCACGGCGATTTCGTCGTGTCCGGCGGACTTGTCCACAACCGGCGGGCCGTTCTCCTGCGACGCGGCGCGCGGCGCGCCGTCGATGTCGAAGCGGCTGACGGTGTCGGTCAGCCGCCGCAACGGGCGGGTGATCAGGTTGAACGCCACGAGGCCGGCGACCAGGCACAGCAGCGCCACCAGCCCGATGGACAGCAGGGCGGTGTTCAGGGCGGCGCTGGTGGCCCCGCGTTCGGCGTAGCGGTCATGCTCCTCGCTGAGCAGCACCACATAGAGATAGCCGGACGGCTTGCCGTCGACCTGCAGCGGCGCGGCGCTGAACACCTTGCGGCCGTCGACGCTGCGCGGGTCGTCGCCGAGGATCGGCAGCGGCTGGTCGTCGAGCAGCCGCCGGACCGGGGCGAGGTCCACCGTCTGCCTGCGCAGCCGGCCTTCGGGTGCGGCGTTGCCGACGATCCGGCCGGTGTTGTCCAGCAGGTACACCTCGACGCTGGGGTTGACCAGCATCAACTGGCTGAACAGTTCGCGCACGGCGCCGGGCATCAGGCCGTGGCTATCCATCAGCACGGTGTCGCGGGCGATGTGCCGGGCCAGGTCGCGGGACAGGCCCTGCACCACTTCAAGTTCATGCATCTGGCTGGAGCGCACCTGCAGCCAGGCCGAGGTGCCGCAGCACACCAGCAGCAGGGCGGCGAACACCAACGACAGGCGCTGCGTGAGGGTCAGTCTCATGGCTGTTCCGCGCTGGCGCTGAACTTGTAGCCGCGCCCCCACACCGTGAGGATGCGCCGGGGCTGGGCGGGGTCGGCCTCGATCTTCGAGCGCAACCGGTTGATGTGGGTGTTGACCGTGTGTTCGTAGCCTTCGTGGCTGTAGCCCCAGACGGCGTTGAGCAGGTCCATGCGCGAGAACACCTTGCCCGGCTGGCGGGCGAAGAAGTGCAGCAGGTCGAACTCCCGAGGGGGCAGGTCCAGCCGCTGGCCGTTGAGCAGCACCTCGCGGGTGATCGGGTCGATCTCCAGGCCGTCGAGCATCAGGCGCCCGGCGTCCATCTTCAGGTTGCGCGCCATGGCGTCGACCCGGCGCAGCAGCGCCTTGACCCGGGCCACCAGCTCCAGCATCGAGAACGGTTTGGCGAGGTAGTCGTCGGCGCCCAGTTCCAGGCCGAGGATGCGGTGCACTTCGCTGGAGCGGGCGCTGGTGATGATGATCGGCGTATAGCGCGCCATGGCCCGGGCACGGCGGCAGATTTCCAGGCCGTCGACGCCGGGGAGCATCAGGTCGAGGATGAGGGCGTCCCACTGTTCCTGCTGCAGCAGGCGCATGCCTTCGGCGCCGTCGGCGCTGTGCACCACCTCGAATTGCTCGTCCCGCAGGTGCAGGCAGATGAGGTCGGCGATGTGCAGGTCGTCCTCGACCACCAGGACGCGTTTGGTCTGTTCCATGAAGCTCATTCCTTCGGCGCGATAGGCGCATTGTGCGGGTTTTCCTGCGGGCGAGTTATCACCAATTGTTTAACTTCCCGTGAGGATTCGGCGATCAACCCAAGCCTAGGCTGTGTTCGTCATCAAGCACTTGGAATCGACGGAGACAGCCATGTTTTCAAGGCGACAGATACTGGCAGCGGGCGGCGGGCTGGGGGTTGCGGCCCTGTTGGCGGGTGTATTGCCAAAGTTGTCGACCGGCGCGGCGCCGATCGGCGAAGCCCGGGCCGACGAAGCGTTCGAAGTTGTCCACAGCGACAGCGAATGGCGCGCGCTGCTCAGCCCCGAGCAGTACGACGTGCTGCGCCGGGAAGGCACCGAACGGGCCTACACCAGCCCGCTGAACGGCGAGCACCGCACCGGCACGTTCGCCTGCGCCGGTTGCGCGCTGGCGCTGTTCTCGTCCGCGACCAAGTTCGACAGCCGCACCGGCTGGCCGAGTTTCTGGGCGCCGCTGGAGCACGCCGTGGCCACGCGTCAGGACCGATCCTTCGGCATGAGCCGCGAGGAGGTCCACTGCCGGCGCTGCGGCGGGCACCTGGGGCACGTCTTCGACGACGGCCCGAAACCCACCGGCCTGCGCTACTGCATGAACGGCGTGGCCATGACCTTCAACCCCGCGGCGGCATGAACCGTGCCCCGCCCGCGTTTTTCACTGACTACAGGACGATGCCATGTGGCTCTTGGTTCTCGCATATCTGGGCGGCGTGCTGACGATCGTCAGCCCCTGCATCCTGCCGGTTCTGCCCTTTGTCTTCGCTCGCACCGGGCAGCCGTTTTTCAGAAGTGGCTTGCCGCTTTTGGCGGGGATGGCGCTGACCTTCGCCCTGGTCGCCTCGCTGGCGGCGGTGGGCGGCGGTTGGGTGGTGCAAGTCAATCAGTACGGGCGCTGGCTCGCGTTGCTGTTCGTTGCACTGTTCGGGCTGACGCTGCTGCTGCCGCAGTTGGCCGAACGGTTGACCCGGCCGCTGGTGTCGGCCGGCAGTCGCCTGTCGGAGGCCGCCGGGCAGGACAGCCGGCCGCGTCCCGGCGCTTCGTTTCTGATCGGCGTCGCCACCGGGCTGCTCTGGGCTCCGTGCGCCGGGCCGATCCTGGGGCTGATCCTGACCGGCGCCGCGCTGCAAGGCGCAAGCATCGCCACCACGTTGTTGCTGCTGGCCTACGCCGCCGGTGCCGCCACTTCGCTGGCCGCGGCCCTGCTGTTGGGCGGTAAGGTCTTCGCGCTGATGAAGCGCTCGATCGGCACCGGCGAGTGGATTCGGCGCGGGCTGGGGGCCGCCATGCTGGCCGGGGTGGCCGCCATCGCGTTGGGTCTCGACACCGGGGTTCTGGCGCGGGTGTCCACCGCCTCCACGGGCGGCCTGGAACAGGCGTTGGTCGGCAAGCTGTCCGGACGTTCCGCCGGTGCGAACGGCACGATGAGCGCGCAGGTTCCCGCGTCGGACGTCCCTGAAGACGGCGCCATGATGGCGGCGGGCGGCGCAATGAAAATGGCGGCGAAGGCACCGGGCACCTTGCCGGTGGAGGGGCCGTTGCCGCCGCTGGACGGTGCGGTGCAATGGCTCAACTCGCCGCCGCTGGACGCCCAGGCCTTGAAGGGCAAGGTGGTGCTGGTGGATTTCTGGACCTACTCCTGCATCAACTGCCTGCGCACCCTGCCTTACGTCAAGGCCTGGGCCGAGAAGTACCGCGACCAGGGGCTGGTGGTGATCGGCGTGCATGCGCCGGAGTTCGCCTTCGAGCGCGACGTGGGCAACGTCACCAAGGCCATGAAGGAGCTGGGCATCCAATACCCGGTGGCCATCGACAACGACTACCGGATCTGGCGCGCCTTCAACAACGAATATTGGCCGGCGCATTATTTTGCCGACGCGCAGGGGCGAATCCGTTACCACCATTTCGGCGAAGGGGATTACGCCGAGTCGGAAAAAGTCATTCAGCAACTGTTGCGTGAGGCCGGTTCGAAGACCGTGGCCGACGGCTTGATCGATGCCGATGCCCAGGGCGTGCAATTGGCCGCGGACATGAATCAGGTGCTGTCGCCGGAAACCTACATCGGTTACCAGCGCGCTGAACATTTCGTACCGCAAACCAGCCTCGTGCCCGACAAGGTGGCGGCCTACAAGACCCCGGCCACCCTGGGCCTGAACGACTGGAGCCTTGGCGGGCAATGGTCGGTCGGCGCCGAGCGCGCCACCGCCGATGCGCCGGCGGGCCGCATCGTCTATCGCTTCCATGCCCGCGACCTGCACTTGGTGCTGGGCCCGGGCAAGGACGGCAAGCCCGTGCGCTTCAAGGTGACCCTCGATGGCCAGGTGCCGGGCGATGCCCACGGCGTCGATGTCGCACCGGACGGAACGGGCCAGGTGACCGAACAGCGCCTCTATCAGTTGGTGCGCCAAAGCGATGGCGTGAAGGACCGAACCTTCAGCATCGAGTTCCTCGATCCGGGCGTGTCGGCCTACGCCTTTACCTTCGGTTGAACAGGAGTGCGCAACATGAAAAACCAAACGATCTGGCGCCGTCTGTTGCTCGGCGTCGCGACGGCCGCCGTGGCGGGGCAATGTTCGGCGTTCTCCTTCGGTGCCGAACAAGGGGTGGTCATCCCACCGCCGGCCCTGGATGAGAACACTCAGGCCCACAGCGAGACGGCGGTGTTCGCCGGCGGCTGCTTCTGGGGCGTCCAGGGTGTTTTCCAGCACGTCAAAGGGGTGCGCAGCGCCGTGTCCGGCTATGCCGGCGGCGCGGCGGACACGGCACAGTACGAACGGGTCAGCGAGGGCGATACCGGCCACGCCGAGTCGGTGCAAGTCACCTTCGACCCGGCGCAGGTCAGTTACGGCAGCCTGCTGCAGATCTACTTCTCGGTGGCCCACAACCCCACCGAACTCAACCGGCAGGGACCGGACAGCGGCACGCAATACCGCTCGGCACTATTTCCACTCAATGCCGAACAGCAACGGGTGGCTCAGGCCTACATCGCCCAGCTCGATGGGACACATGCCTTCGGCAAGCCGATCGTGACCCGGCTGGAGACCTACAACGGCTTTTACCCGGCGGAGGACTATCACCAGGATTTCCTGACGGAACACCCGAGCTATCCGTACATCGTGATCAACGACCTGCCGAAGGTGGCGCAGTTGAAGCAGTTGTTCGCCCAGCGTTATCAGGAGACGCCGGTGCTGGTGAAGGGGACGCCGTGATCCGCGCGGCGCTGGCGCGTCGCCGCTAAGGTTTTCCCCAGGTGCGCACCGCGAAATCGACGAAGCGCCGCAGTTTCGGCAAGCGGTAGCGATCCTGGGCGTAGAGCAGGTGCATCGGACGGTTGGGAGGCTGGTAGTCGGGCATCACGGTGATCAGCCTGCCGTCGCGCAGATCCTGCTCCACCAGCGCATCGGGCAACATCACGATGCCCATCCCGGTGCGTGCGGCCTGGTGCAGGCCGGCAGAGCTGTTGATCAGCATCGGCCCCTTCACGTCCACCATGATTTCACCGTCCGGACCGTTGAGTCGCCATTGCTTTTCCACCGATTGCCAGTCGTCGCCGGCAGGGTAGGCGAACGACAGGCAGTCGTGCTGTTGCAGATCCTGCGGCGTGCATGGCATGCCGCGGCGGGCGACATAGCTGGGGGAGGCGCACATGGTCAGGTTGTAGTCGATCAGCGGTCGGGCGATCAGGTTGCCGGGCTCGAAACTGCCCAACCGGAACGCCACGTCGAGGCCGCTTTCCAGAAGGTCCGGACGGCGGTTGGTCAGCACCACGTCGAGCTTGACCTTCGGGCACTGCAAGGAGAACTCGCTCAGGGCCGGCGCCAGCCGTTCGACGCCGAACGTCAGCGGGGCGGTGATGCGCAGGATGCCGCGCGGCTCGTCCAGGGTCTGTTCGGCCAAGCGTTCGGAGTCGGCCACCAGCCCCAGCACTTCCAGGCAACGCTGGTAGTAGAGCGAGCCGAACTCGGTCAGCCGCTGGCGCCGGGTGGTGCGTTGCAGCAGTTGCACGCCGAGCCGCTGCTCCAGTGCCCGCAGGTGGTTGCCGACCATGGTGGTGGACATTTCGCATTGCAGGGCTGCCGCGGTCATGCTGCCGGCTTCCACGACTTTGACGTAGACGCTCATCGACTGGAACAGATCCATTATCAAGTCCTGCTTCTAAATGATTGAAGTGTTGCCGAGTTTATCCAGCTCTGGTGGCTAACCATACTGCAAACACACCGACCTTCACTGGAGTTTGAAGTCATGACCGCCGCCCTGATGAACACCTACCAACCGCTGGCCCTGAGTTTCATCAAGGGACTGGGCACCCGACTGTGGGATCAGGCCGGTCGCGAGTACCTGGACGCGGTGGCCGGTGTGGCGGTGACCAACGTCGGCCACTCCCATCCGCGCATCGTTTCGGCGATCAGTGAGCAGGCCGGATTGCTGCTGCACACCTCCAACCTGTACAGCATCGACTGGCAGCAACGGTTGGCGCAGAAGCTCACGCAGTTGTCCGGCATGGCGCGGGCGTTCTTCAACAATTCCGGGGCCGAGGCCAACGAAACCGCGCTGAAGCTGGCGCGCCTCTACGGCTGGCGCAAGGGGATCGATCAGCCGCTGGTGGTGGTGATGGCCAACGCTTTTCACGGTCGCACGCTGGGCACCTTGTCGGCCAGCGACGGCCCGGCGGTGCGCCTCGGTTTCAATGACCTGCCGGGGGATTTCGTCAAGGTGCCGTTCGGCGACCTGGCCGCGCTGGATCAGGTGCAGCGCCGGCACGGTGCGCGGATCGTGGCTGTACTGATGGAGCCGATCCAGGGCGAAAGCGGTGTGCAGACCGCGCCGCCCGGTTATCTCAAGGCCGTGCGCGAGCGGTGCGACCGTCATGCCTGGCTGTTGATGCTCGACGAGATCCAGACCGGTATCGGCCGCACCGGCCGCTGGTTCGCGTTCCAGCACGAAGGCATCGTGCCGGATGTCATGACGCTGGCCAAAGGCCTGGGCAACGGCGTGCCCATCGGCGCCTGTCTGGCGCGGGGGCGAGCGGCGGATCTGTTCACCCCCGGCAGCCACGGCAGCACCTTCGGCGGCAATCCGCTGGCGTGCCGGGTCGCCTGCACGGTGCTCGACATCATCGAAGAACAAGGGCTGCTGGAAAACGCCAGGGTACAGGGCGAACGCCTGTTGACCCGCCTGCGCGCAGAGCTGGCGGACAACCCCAACGTGCTCGCGATACGCGGGCAGGGGCTGATGATCGGCATCGAACTCAAGCAACCGGTCCGTGACCTGACGCTGATTGCGGCACGGGATCACGGATTGCTGATCAACGTCACCCGCGGCAAGACCATCCGGCTGCTGCCGCCGCTGACGCTCGATGAGCGGGAGGTGGGGATGATCGTCAGAGGGGTGGGGCGGGTGATCGCCTCGATGTGAGGCTTGGGCGGGCAGTGTGTCATGCACTGCCCGCTAACCTGATGATTTCGCCGCGCTCCCAGAGCACCACCTTCTCCCCCGCAAACCCCTCAAACAACTGCCGGTGCGCAGCCCACCCGTCCGCGCCATCCCGATCCCGGTAGCCGGCGGCCCACGCCAGCATCGCGGCCATGCGCGGATCGTCCGGGGGCGTCCCGCGTTCCCGTTGGCGGATGTTGGTCACGCATTCCGCGTCGGCGATGCGCAGCCAGATCAGCGCCGTCGCGCGGTCGAGCAATTCGCGGACGAACACGTCGTACACGCCTTCGATCACCCAGCGTTCCCGGCTGGCGGCGAGCCGCGCCATGCCCATCGCTTCGCCGCGGGTGCGGGGGATGCTGTGTTCGTCGGACAGCCAGTGGATGCGGTCAAGCTCGACCCACGGCGCGTCCAGGCGTTCGGCCAGGCGTCGGGCCAGCCAGCTCTTGCCGGCGCCCGAGTTGCCGATGATGAGGGTACGTGTGAGATCCATGGGCATGCTTGGGCCCTGTGGTGCTGTGGTTCTAGTCAGGATAGTCCGACAGGTCGGGCGCCAGCATCCGGGTCTGGGCTGCGCCGTTGGCGTTGTGCTGGATGATGTCCTGTGGCTGTCCGGCCTGGTTGAAGAACACTTGGCCGATCCCCGCCGAGTTCCACAGGCGCTCGCCCGCTTCGGCGTGTTCGGGGACGTAGGGCACGATGCGCATGCGGCGGCGTTTGGTCAGCCAGTTCAGCGGCGAGCGCGGCGAGTAGAGCCAGCGGTTGAGGCGGTCGAACCATTCCAGCAGGGTGGGCGGAAACTCGTTCTTGATGCCGCTGCTGGTGATCTGCCAGATCCGTGGGCCGGCCTTGCGGTGTCGGATGAGCACCTCGTAGACGAAGGAATAATGCACGTCGCCGGACAGCACCACGTAACTGCCGGGCGTACGGGAGTGTCGGAAAATGTTCAGGATCACCTGGGCTGCGCCCCGATGGGCCATCCAGTTTTCCGCGTCCACCAGCAAGGGGTAGCCGCACCAGCTGAACACCCGCTGTACGGTCTCGATCAGTTTCACACCGAAAACCGGCGCCGGTGACACGATGATCGCCGACGGGTGATCGAGCAGTTCCTGTTGCAGTTCGCACAGGGCTTCCCAGTCCAGCAGGCCCGAGGGTTGCTTGAGCGAGCGTTCGCTGCGCCAGCGCCGGGTGCGTGTGTCGAGCACCACCAGCGCCGGGGTGGTCGGCAGCACGTAGTGCCAGCGCTGGAAACGCAGCAGGTCGTCGATCAGCGCATCCTGCGCCGGGCTGTCGAGGTAGCGGCCGTCGCCGTCGGCGCCCAGGCGGCGGGCCTTCTCCAGCGGAGCCTTGAAGGCGTCCGGATTGTTGCCCCAGCCCTGGCACAGCAGGTAGGCGATCAACGCATTGCCGATGATGCGCCTGGAGAACGGATGGCCGTAGGCCGTTTCCTCCCATTGCGCAGACAGGTTCCAGTCGTCGGTGATGTCGTGGTCGTCGAAGACCATCAGGCTCGGCAAGTGCGCCAGCGCCCGCGCCACGTCGCCCAGGCCGGCCTTGAAGCCGTCGATGCGCACCTGTTCGAGGGCGTAGCGCTTGAGCCGGTCCGGCGTCAGCGCCGGCGGCTGCGGGTCGATCAGCGTCCACGGCACCGGCGACCACACCAGCAGGTACATCGCCATGACTTCGGCGAACGTCACCAGATGGTTGTCGGCGTTGCTGCTGGTGAAGATCGGCTTGCGCGCCCCGCCGAAGAACCGCTCGCGCAATGTCGCGTTGCTCTCGAGCGCCGGCAGCAGGTCCGCGCGGTGGTAGTAGCTGGCCGGGTGTTCGTAGAGCCGGGCGCTGTCGCTGACCACGGCGCCCTGAAGGTGCTCGCCGAACAGGCCCAGGCGCGCGATCAAGGCATGGATCGCGCGCAGCGTCGGTCCGGCGACGTCGTCGGCGTAGATCTGGTCGCCGGTCATCATCAGCAGGGCCGGGCGTTGCGCGGGATCGGTCTCGGCCGCCAGCAGTCGGTCGACGCACAGAAGGCCGTCGGCGGCCTTGTGGTGCGGCTTGCGGCAGGAGCCGTGGAGCAGTTGGTCGATGCGCGAACGCAGGACGAAGTCCGGCGAGGCGGCGTTGCCGTAGAGCAGGTGAGGGGCCCATTCGGCGATCGGGTGCTGGCCGTCGATCAGCAGGTCATAACCGATGCGGGTGTCGCAGGGCAGCGGAGTTTGCAGGGCGACGTCGATAAGATGGATGAAGGCCCGGGTTCCTGCGGAAACGACAGTGCATTTCGTCCCGTCGAGCGGAATGTCTCCCACGCCCTCCAGGCGCAAGGTCAGTGACAATGGTCGGGTACCCACCAGCCACATCACCATCCTGGACGGCTCCAGCCGGCGCAACAGCGGGCCGGCCAGCACAGGGGGCAGGGTCAACTCATCAAGGGACATCGCGGATCAAGTCTCCGGGCGCACGGGCCGGCGATCATAGCGCAGCCGGCGCCCGCCACCCTTAAGCCAGGCTTAAGATTTGACCTTCTGCAGCTTCAGGTTCAGCAGACGCCAGTCGGCGTACCCGGACTCCTTGCCGGCCACTTGCTGCAGCGAGCAGTCGTAGCGGTAGCTGACATCGTCGCCGAGCATGTTGCGGGCGGTGACAGTGTTGCTGATGGTGTAAGTCTGGTCCTTGTACCGCGTGCTCTGGGTCGAGGACGGGTTGGCGATCACCGCCGAGGCGGGAAAGCGCATGGCGTTCATGATGAACGGCGCGCACATCACCGAGGCCAGCAGGGACTTGTCGGCGTTCGGGTCTTTGCCGATCCGTTTGCGCAGCGCGGCGAATTCTTTGCCGGCGGTGTCCTGCACCTTCTTCTCGGACACCGCTGCCGTCAGACGTTTACTGAAATTGGGCAGGAGCGCGGACTCAGGCGGCGAAGGCTCGTTCTGCGGTTCACCGGCGACATAGGCCGGAAAGTCGTCGGCCCCCGGGAGCAGCGCGACGTCGGAGGCCGGCTCGGCCTCTTGCTCCACCACTTCCTCCGGTGCAGCCCTTTCGGCACGGTGCGCAGACGGGAACAGCGAAAAGGTGATCGACAGCATCACCAGACCCACGATGAAACCGCCCGCCGCACCCACCAGGTTGCTGTAGATCAGGTTCCAGCCGCCGCGGTTCTTCACCACCCAGCGCCACATGAAACCCCAGGCCGTCACAAACACGAGTAAACGCAGAAACTCCATTCGATCCTTTCCTTGAATTGCCTATCGCCCGGCATCGGTGTCTGCCGAGCAGGGCGCTGAAGATGGGTGGCAAGATATCAGAACGACCGAGTCTCGCCACGCAGACATTCACCGAAGGCGCAGGCGTCAGAGCACGTCTTTCAGGTAGCCCTTGATCGCCAGCACGGGCCCGTGCAACTGCTCCAGCGAATCGGCCTGGCCGATGCCCGCCGACAGCTTGTGCAGCTCGCGCCCCAACGGCTTTTCCGCACCGCCCAGGGCGCCCAGCGCCAGGTCCAGGCACTCGTGCAGCTTCACCCGGATGGCGTCCACGTCATTGCGGCGCACCAGCAGATCGAACACGTCCTTCTGGTAATCGCCCATGACCAGATCGTCCCGCAGGATCGGGCTCAGGCCTTCTTCTTCATAGGCCAGCTTGAGGGAGAACAGGGCGACGGTTTCCAGTGACGTTTCCACGGTGAGGATCCTTACGCAGCGTGCCGCGGGGGAGGGGGCGGCCGCCAAAAGTAGAAAAGGTCCTGCAAAACAAGACCTTTTCTACTTTTGGTGCCCGAGAGGGGCTCGAAAATACCTGCTGCTATAGGCGACTGTCGACACAGGCTGTGTAAAAGGAAAAAGAATTTCTAAGCGGGGGTTGACGGCCAATTTCAATGCTGTACTATTCGCCTCCCGCTAACGAGCAGCTCGAAGCTGATCTTAGTTAAGCAATTGATTTTGTTGATGAAATTAAAGCTTTTAAGGGTGTTGCAAAAAGAGGTGAAGCATGTAGAATGCGCGCCTCGGTCGAGACGAAAGAATTGACCAACCGCTCTTTAACAACTGAATCAAGCAATTCGTGTGGGTGCTTGTGGAGTCAGACTGACAGTCAAAAAGATTATCAGCATCACAAGTTACTCCGCGAGAAATCAAAGATGTAACCAACGATTGCTGAGCCAAGTTTAGGGTTTTCACAAAACCCAACGATGTTTGAACTGAAGAGTTTGATCATGGCTCAGATTGAACGCTGGCGGCAGGCCTAACACATGCAAGTCGAGCGGATGAAGGGAGCTTGCTCCCTGATTCAGCGGCGGACGGGTGAGTAATGCCTAGGAATCTGCCTGGTAGTGGGGGACAACGTCTCGAAAGGGACGCTAATACCGCATACGTCCTACGGGAGAAAGCAGGGGACCTTCGGGCCTTGCGCTATCAGATGAGCCTAGGTCGGATTAGCTAGTTGGTGAGGTAAAGGCTCACCAAGGCGACGATCCGTAACTGGTCTGAGAGGATGATCAGTCACACTGGAACTGAGACACGGTCCAGACTCCTACGGGAGGCAGCAGTGGGGAATATTGGACAATGGGCGAAAGCCTGATCCAGCCATGCCGCGTGTGTGAAGAAGGTCTTCGGATTGTAAAGCACTTTAAGTTGGGAGGAAGGGTTGTACGCTAATACCGTGCAATTTTGACGTTACCGACAGAATAAGCACCGGCTAACTCTGTGCCAGCAGCCGCGGTAATACAGAGGGTGCA